>DYHK01000071.1 GCA_020724205.1 Candidatus Aenigmatarchaeum sp.
CGAAAAGATAGAAGTAGAAACAGAGGTAACTTTTAAGGATTTGAAAGATGTCATAAATAATTTTGAGGAAGTTAAAAAGGTATATGGAACTGCTTGGATGAATCCCCCATTTTCTAATGCAAGAGAGATGTTTGAGCATTTCTTTAAGGTTGTAGATAGTGGGGTTGCAATATATAGAATAGATAACCCAGAAACAAAAATTTGGCAGGAGGTAATATTCCCTAGTGCTAGTTGGATATTTATACCGAAGGGAAGAATCTCATACACACCATTTGATATTACAATCAGAGGTGGTATGACAAGATTCCCTAGTGCTTTAATAGGATTTAATATAAAAGAACTAGAGGGTATGGAGGGCATTACATTGAAATTATCTAAACTAACAACAAAGTAATTAAATTAAGTTATATATAAGATGGAAGACTGGAAAAAGAGGTGGGAAGATTTTATGTTTGCAGAAGATATGGTTGTCGGGGGAGATACGGTTTTGAATCCTAAGCCAGAAACATATGGAGACTTTGTAAATATGTTGGACGATATTGAAGATTTTATAGAGCAAGAACTATCCAAAGCAAGGGAAGAGGGGAGATTTACTCAGTGGGAGTTGGAATATATAAGAGAACTGGCAAAAGAGGATAGATTGTTTACGAGAAATGTGGTTGAATATAATACAGATACTAGATTGATAAAGAAAATATCTGAATTGTTAAAAGACAATAAGTAATATGGAGAAGAAAGCAAAAGGAGTATTTACAAACTTTACAGATGATAACTTGGTGGACGTTAAAATCTCTTATAACTACATAGAGGGGCTAGTTACTGTATATGCAGTAGGCAACGACGATAAGATAATAATTTTAGCACAAGAAGAGATAGACCGACTAAATGAACAACCAGAGAAGATAGTTAGAAGCAAAGAGGATATGGAGAAGAAAGAGTTAGAAAGACTAGAGAGGATAGAAGAAAAGTTAGACATACTCTTTGACTTAATAAAGGGAAAACTAACTACTGGGGTTTATACCTCTGGGAATACTGATAGAATAACCCTTCCTGTGACAACGACTGAAGAAGAAGAAAAAAACATTGAAAACTGGGAGAGGGAGTGGGAGATTACCCCTGTTTATAATCAGATTTCTTTTATCAAGGCATTGTTAGACAAAGCAAGGGAAGAGGGGTTTGATAGTGGGGTTGAGAAAACTGTAAATATTATACAAGAAGGATTAGATGAACTACTTTTAGAGAAAGATGGAGAGAAGTATTGGGTGGGAGATATTCTAAGAGATTGTGGAAGTTCGGTTGAGAAAATATTACCACAGAATATGAAGCATTATTTGTTATCTAAATTAAAACAATAGAGATTATGAGAAAAGAATGGAGAGAAAAACTGGGTGAGTTGTCATTCATGAAGGGTTATTACTTCAAATTAGAGGACAACGGTTTGGTTGAGAAGAAAGATGACCAGTTAGTTTTTAATAGAGAAGAGTTAGAACACTTTATAGAACAAGAACTAGACAAAGCAAGGGAAGAAGGGTATATAGACTGTTTGAAAGAAATAATTAAGCTTGGAAAACACTTTCAAGAAAGTAAAGATATAAGAAGGCTTAGCAAGGCACTAGAAATACGGCTTGAGACAGAATTATCTAAATTAAAAGACAATAAGTAATTAGATCTTTAACAGGGTATCCAAGAGAGTAAGGGGATACCTAAGATATTGAGGTGGGTAGCCAGAAACCGAAAGGTTGGCAAGGGTGCTACTCATAAGGCGTCCTATTTATACCGCTGTGGGGTTTGAATCCTCACCCCTGTTACTATAAGACAGTAAAATACTTGACAATAATTTTAGGTAGTGTATATTGTAAATAATATATAATTTATTAATATAAAAATATGAGAGATTTTAGGAAAGTAGGAGAGATGAATAGGGATTTAGATTTATCCTTTATGGTATCTCTAAAGGTTTTGTTCTTTGCGATGGTAGTAATGACTATTTTAGCAATATTACTCTAATGAGAAGTTTTTTTAATACAATAAACGCAACGGGTCAGGACTTGTTTAGTGCGAATGAAAGGGCAGTCAGGCAAGAGGATTTAGTTTTGAGGATATTTTCAGAGGTGCAGAGGGAAATGACACCTTTTGAGGTTGATGAGAGATTGAGAAGAAATGGTTTTAACTATCCGATAACAAGTGTAAGAAGATCCATTACGAATTTGACAAAGAGTGGAAAGTTAGAAAAGACAAATGTTAAGAGAACAGGAGAGTATGGACAGGTTAATTATACTTGGAGGATAAAATAGCTCTTTACAATTAGATTGACTCCTACACCCTGTATCTGGATACGAGGAATGTTATTACCAGCAAATGTCAAGGCGACCCTCTATTTGGTCTGGGTACAAGGCGTAGGAGTTGATACCTACACTAAATAATTTGCGTAGAGCTCTTTATTTAGTTCTGATGCGAGGAACCCATGGGGCAGTTGGGTTCCTTGTATTAGTTCTTTAAAATTTAGTTCGCCACTTGTTCAGTAGGGTTAAAAAACGGATACTTCAAATTGTGGATTTGACATTGTGCCGTTTTAATTATCCCTACATCAGGGGGTGCGATACAACAGTTACTTCTTCCAACGAAAACACTGTTGTTAATAATCGCCCCTACTGAATGGGTGGTGATAGGTACAGTTACTTCTTTTTTTGCAGAAAGAGCTAAGTCTGTAATGCTCGGACATCTCTGTACCTACCTTTCCCCTTTAAATTTTTATTATTAAATCTATGTCAAGATTTAACACAGAAGTAGATAACACCACTGCTAACTTGGCTGGTGGAAAAGCTTTTAAAATGAATGCAGAGCAAGAATTGTTACATGCTGTTCTCACAACCTTTTTAGAGGACAAATTTTATGAATCGGGTAGTGAAAGAATAGACAGAATTAGAACCCTTGTTGATAAAGTAAATCCAGAGGAAGAGGGTTGGAAAGAGCATTAGAAATCACAAAAGAAGCAGTTAAGGTTGGACA
>DYHK01000072.1 GCA_020724205.1 Candidatus Aenigmatarchaeum sp.
CAGTTCCTTGTTTAAAAAACTCTTCATAAACTTCTTCTCTTATTCCGTCAGGATTTATATGAGAAGCTACCCTCTTTGAAATATATTCATTTCCATCTTCACCAGTTTCTCTCGTTACTTTAATATCATATCCTATTCCCTCTAAAAATTCTATAGGATCATCAACAACATTCCTTAAGATATCTCCTATTGTAACTACCATATAATTTACTAACAATTTTATTATTTAAATATAATTATACTATAATAATTAATTTCTAGATTCGTAAGAAGAAATAGTATCTCTTTAAAGGGAAGCTTAGTAAAAATTTTATTTATAGGTACTAGGAGCTGTGAAGAACCCGCAGGAGGTTCTCATTTTACTTATACTCTCTCCAAGTATGCTTACACTTAACACATCTGAAGAATCTTGTTTCAGCCTCATCCCCACTTCTAGTTTGAGAAGTCCAGAAGTAAGCCTCCTTATGATTACACTTAGGACATGTATTAGGAACTATAGGAGAAACATCAGCATCATTCTCTTTTACAAGACCAATTTCCTTAACAGCCTCAATTTTTTCATTAGTACTTAGTTTAATTTTACTCTTAGAAGTATAACCGCACCTAACACAGCCTATATTCTTCCTTTTTTCTTCAAGAACAGAACCACACTTTGGACAGAATTCCATTTTATTAATAATATCTCTTTTACAGGCTCAAGCCATTTTTAAACCTTTTTATCGTCCTTATTTACAAAGTCCTCTTTCACTTGGATTTCTAAAAGGCTCATAAAATATTAACTTTATCCATCCTAGTAAAGGAATTCTAACTCCTGTAGCCTTACCAATTATTGAACTTTCAGCAATATTCTTCTCAAAAGGGAATTGTTCGCTTCCATCTATATTGTTATTATCTCCCTTAGTCTGTATATTATCATCAACCTTTACAACTCTATGGATTATTGGCCGTCCAAACTCACCTGATTGGAATATAATAACATCTCCAATTTCTACATTATCCTTGTTTACACCTAACACAAGAAAGATATCGCCTTTAGTAAATCCATTACTCACAGAAAATTCAGAAAATTCTTCTTTACTTATATCATGTGATTCATACCAATCTCCATAATTATCCCACCAAGTCTCAAAATCAGAATTATGATACATACTACACGACTCAACTATAACTAAAGGAAGTGAAGTTCCAGTAAGGAAAGATATAGATGGAAAGAAAATAAACTTAATGAAAATAAAGATAACAACCATAAATACAATCCAGCTCAGAAAGCTATCATCCTTCCATAAGAAGTTCCACGTTTTCTTAAGCATCTCTTTAACATTCATAGATCTAGACATCTATATAATTATTAAACAGGTTATTTAAAGGTTATTTTGAAAGATTTAAATACATCTCTATGTAGTAAAAATTATGAGAAATTATAGAGAATTTTTAGAGTCTATGAAAAAGCCTTTAATAGACTACGCTCTCTTAACAGGACTTGGATTATTTGCACTAACTCCCGCTATGTTTATTGTAAAAGAAGAGCATTATAGAAAGACAAGAGAAGCAACAGAAACTTCTTATTTACCTCAACTAAATGAAAGAGCAGAAGAGATGAATAGGGATGAAAGTATAGATAGAATGAAAGTTAAATACTTCTTCAAAAGAGACTAATAATTTCTTCCTTACCCCTTTCTCTTCCAAAGTTTCACTTTCATAACATTTATATACTGGTATGTATACACATAGAGTATACACTGAGATGAGTATACTTACAAGTTAAGGATTTCATCTTTTTAACACCAGAGCTGTGTTCCCAAAAAGAGAACACAGCTTATATTCACAATATGAAAATCTCAAAAATAGAATTAAAAGGGAAAGTTAGTGTAAGAAAACCGTAGGTTGTCTAACATGTCAGACATTTTCGATAATACAATAATATGCAAGAACTGTGATGTAGAAATGAAGAAAGTCCAGTTTATAAGAAACGGCTTCACATTCAGAGCTGTTCAGTGCATGAAGTGCAATAATAGAATTCTTCACCCTCAGGATAAAATAGACTACGAGCACTACTCTCAACTAAGAAATAAAACATACTCTGTAAAGCTAAGAATGGTCGGAAATAGCTACTCTGTTTCAATTCCAAAAGAAATAGTGAATTTTATAAACGAACAAAACAAGATAATGGATGAGCTTGTAAGTCTGAGTTTTGAAAGAATGGGAAAATTATCTTTAAACTTCCAAAACTTTGAAGAAAATATTAAACAAATTGAAGAAGATGAAAAGGAAAAACACCATGGGTGATGGAAAAGTAAAGCTAAGAGTTGCAGAATCATCTCAGGATGATGCATACAAAGGAATAGCAAGAATAGATTATGATACAATGAAATCTCTTGGACTAAGAAGAGGAGACGTAGTTCAAATTAAAGGAGGAAAAGAGACAGTTGCTATTGTAGATCGTGCATATCCTGCCGATGTAGGCGAGGGAATTATTAGAATTGATGGTATTATAAGAAAAAATGCAAAAACAGGAGTTGGAGACTTAGTTGAGCTTGAAAAAGTAGAGGTAAAAGAAGCAAAAAAAATAACAATTGCTCCTGTTCAGGAAAACATTATAGTTCAAGGAGATCCAGAAGTTTTCAAGCGTGGTTTACTGGGAAGAGCAGTTACTAAAGGAGATATAGTAGTTCTTGGTGGAGTTCAAAGAAGAAAGGATTTAATGAGTGAAGAATTTGGAGAGTTTAATGATATCTTTGGAGATATTTTAGGAAATTTTGGAGGAGCTCAGAGCGGAATGGGTTTTGGAGGTTTCCAACAAATTAAATTTCTTATAGTAAATACAAATCCAGCAAAACCAATAGTAATAACAGAAAATACAGAAGTTACACTTAATCCAAAAGCAGTTGAAATTTCAGAAGAAAAATTTATTGATGTTACTTATGAAGATATAGGAGGTTTGAAAGATGAGGTAAAAAAAGTTCGCGAGTTGATTGAGCTTCCATTAAAAC
>DYHK01000073.1 GCA_020724205.1 Candidatus Aenigmatarchaeum sp.
ATTTTTAACTATTATTAAGAGGCTTCTCTTCTTAATATATTTTTCTATGATTAGTTATAATTGCATAAATTAGGTAAATAATCCTAAAATCCATATGTTACAATGTAAATAATCCTAAAATCCATATGTTATATGTTAAATTAATAGAGTAAAGTTGATAAATGAAAATGTTAAAATTTTTACAGGTAAAAATTTATTATAGATTATTTAAATTATTATTCTCAAGTAAGATGAAATTCAGGTGTTCTTTACTAAAGTTGATAAATGAAAAATATTTATTGATCATTTTCATAAAAACAATAAAATTTATTAATCAAATCTTAGGTAAGATTGTATGTTTACATCAAGAAGGAGGAGAAGCGAGCTGGATGATTTAGCAGAAGCCTCGATGTTTATTGGAGTTGGTGTACTTGTTTACGGAGTAACAATAGGTGTTGAAACTTGTAATCAAATTAAACATGCTTATTATCATCTTACATTTCAACCTCATGAAAGAGTTGATGATTCAGACCATTCCTTTCCAAAGTATGTAAGAAAATAATTCTAACAATTAACTTTTTAAACCAAGTTTTCATCAGGTCTATACATGTCAGGATCACATAGATGCAGAAAGTGCAGAAAACTCTTCAGAGGAATGTGCAAGCGCTGCAGAGAACAGGGAATTAAGAAGCTTAAGTAATTCTTTAAATTATATATTTTAATACCCCTAAAATCCATAAGTTATATATTAAGGGTGAATTAATTATAATTAATCCTTTAACTCAGCAATTACTGTAAATTATATAAATTTTAGATTTTTCTCTTATGAAAAATCTTTATTGTCTATTAGATAAATTATTCTAACATCCCTTAGAAACTTGTTTCTAACATCCCTTAGCAAGATTAACATCCATTCCAACTACACTTATCTTTTTTCCTGCAATACTAAGCTCCTTATTCTTCTTATCAAGATACATCAAGGTTATATCGCTTGTTGAGAAGTTATTTCTATTAAGTTTATAGCTTCCCTTTGATATTATAGTTGCTGAATTTTCTGAATTCTCAAGAACCCCAAGTACTGTGAAGTCATATACTAGCCTCTGATTTCTCTCTTGTGATATAAGTGTTCCAGTTCCAGGAACAGCGTTCTTTAGTGGAATTGAGAAGCTTATCCTGTTCCTGCTTCCATCAAACACCTCAGAATCAAACTCTCCTCTCTGGGCCCTTACAGAACACCCTCTTAAGAAGTCTCCATACAAGTATATGTTATCGCCAATCTTTTCAAATACATTATTGCCACTGTACATAATAAACCTAGTAGAGTATATTCCAGAGCTCATATTTTTTGAGTCAATTGAAATATTAAATGCAAATGTTCCAGAAGTGAAATTACTGCAATAGCCATACCCATATCCATACCCTCCTGCCTGACAAGGAAGATACCCATACCCAACTATCTCTTGAGCAGAAGATAACTGTTTAAGAATAAAAGTATCGCATCCATTTATTGCTGTTCCGTTAGGCAGGAAATCACAGGACTTATTTGTAGGTCCTGTAAGTTCAACTGTAAATTTATCTATTGGTAAATTATCAGAATTTTCTAGAATAGATGCAACTGAGAATTGTATCTTCTCACCAAGCTTCACAAACTTCTGCCCGACATTTATTCCAAGGGTAACAGCTAAGGCAGGTCCAGATATGATAAGGATAGTTATTACTGATATTGTTACTATCAGTGAAATGATCTTTGTAGATCTTTTTTCCATCTCCTCTTTTTATCTCCCCTTTAAAATGATAAATTATTAATTAAATAAATAGCAACTTATATATAAACTTATATGTATTGACGGAAAGTGGTGACTTTTTCAGGATTTTTATTTTTAAATGTTCTTACCAAGAGATTTTAGTGATATACTTCTTGAAAAGATTTATGTAAGTATAGCTAAAATAATTATTAAGTAAATCTAAAATGAGGACGTTACAATTCAATTTTACCTATTTACTTCTATAAATGGAAATTTTATGTAGAATAAAATTTTAATGGATGAGCTAGAATATTTTTATTAGGTCCTCACACCCTCTGGATTTTAGCATCATTAAATAATATAATTCTTATCTTCTGTAAACACTTGTAATTGCAATAAGCTCAAGCACTATAAGACAGGCAAGCACTAGCCAGATAATCATATAGAATTTATTAATTATATCATAAATCTTGTTCTTCCTCTCTTTCTCAGCAGTTGTTCTATCATCCTCAATTCTTACCTCAAAGTTATTCTCATACTGGCTTTCAGAAATTATTTCTGCACTTGTTTCTGATTTCTCAACCTTTTCAAGTCTTCCGTTAATAGCACTGAAAGAAACACTCGCTACTTCATCTCCAATATAAAGAACATTAATCATTACATCTGCTACTCCATCCTCATTCAGGTCTATCTGTCCAAGGTTTTCAAGATCTACTCTTAATACTCTTCCATCATCTGTTTGAATAACTATGCTGTTTTCAGATATCTCACTTACCTTAAAGCTATGACTCTCCATTTCAGAATCAAACGAGTAAGTATCTCCAGATGATATCAGTGAGCTTTTTACAGAATAATCATCAGTAGCATAGTATAAGTGTGTTGTTCTTATTCCTCCTGATCTGTCTCTTCTTGTTTCAGTGTTATTTGAAGTATTGTTTTGATCACTAGAGATTATGCTTACAATACCGCTATCTCTTAGTATAAATCCGTTAGAGTGATTTATTCTTATTATTGGAGTATAATCTCCCTCAAGAAAATTAGTGTCTGGAGAAAATGTAATTATATATGTAAGGTTTCTTCCTGTATATCCGTAGCCATATCCTCCATTATACCCATAACCTGTAGGAACCTCAGCTTTCTGTATGTTGGTAATTCCGTCACAGATACTTAAGAAGTTTCCATTAAGGTCAAAAACACACTCCTTCCTTATAGGTCCGTCAAGAATGAATATTAGGCTTTGTAAAGAATCATACTCTTC
>DYHK01000074.1 GCA_020724205.1 Candidatus Aenigmatarchaeum sp.
TAAACCTGGAAAACATGGTTCCACAAAATGTAGAATTGAAGCTGTTGGAATAATGGATGGGAAAAAAAGAGTTATTGCACGCCCAGGTCACGAGAGGTTTGAGGTCCCATTAATAACAAAGAAGAAAGCTCAGGTCTTATCAATCGGAGAAAATAATGTAACTGTAATGGATATGGAGAGTTTTGAGACTTTTGATCTTCCAAAACCTAACCCTGAAGATTTTGATGGAGAAATAAAGGAAGAGGGGCAGGTAGAATACTGGGATGTTGATGGTATTAAAGTAATAAAGAGGGCGTTATAAAATGGCAAAAATACTTGTTACTCAAAATAGACTTTTCAAGAATGTTTTCTTGTGTAAAAATTGTGGAGCTAGAGTGCAAGTAAATCCTAAAAAAATTCTTGAGGGAAAGGTCCAGTGTAGAAGGTGTAAGAAAAAATCCTTCAGAGCAATAAAGAAAGATAAATAATTAATTTCAACTTTCAGAAGATTAATAAACCAATCAAGTTATAAACTAATAAATTAATATTAAAATATGGTAAACACTTTTTTGTTGTATGATATAATCTTTCTTATAGCATTTACTTCTTTTGTAGTATGGTTCCTTTATACAAGACGAAGTGGGCTGAAGAGAGAAGGGCCTTTGTATTTATATAGGACTAAGTTTGGAATAAAAGCTATTAATTGGTTTAGCACTAAGTTCAAGAAACAGTTGAATTGGATCCAGTATATTTCTATTATATGTGGATATTTCTTAATGACCACTATGGTTTTTCTTTTTATTCAGCTTGTCTATCTTTACATAAAACAACCAGGCATAGTAAGATCTGTTAAGGTTCCGCCTATTATGCCATTAATACCTTACCTTCCTTCAATATTTAAGATAGACTTCCTGCCTCCTTTTTATTTTACATATTGGATATTAATTCTTGCTGTAGTTGCCATAGTTCATGAGTTTGCACATGGAATATTTGCTAAGCTTCACGGAATAAAAATAAAGTCAACAGGATTTGGTTTCCTTGGACCTTTTTTAGCAGCTTTTGTCGAGCCTGATGAAAAGCAAATGGATAAAAAATCAATTAAGGCTCAGCTTGCAGTCTTATCTGCTGGAACCTTTTCAAATATGCTTGTGTTTGTCTTATTCTTGATTATATTTATCGGTTTTTTCAGCTTGATGTTTGTACCGGCTGGAGTAATTTTTAATACGTATTCATTTTCTGATATTAATATTACAAAAATCACAGAAATAAATGGTGAACCAATAACTAATCCTTCTCCTAATATAATACTTAAGAGAATTAATTTATCTGAAGATTTAACAAAAATAAAAATAAGTAATAAAAGCTATCTTATCAACAATAAGGTATTCTCTGAAAATTATGAAAATGTTAAGGAGATAGTAAGAGTTTATGATGATCTGCCTGCTGTTAATACGGGATTAGAAGGAGCAATTATTTCTGTAAATAACAACTCAATAAAGAGTTTTAGCGACCTTTCTAGTGAAATTAATAAATATTCTCCTGGAGAAGAAATTATTATTAAAACAGTTAATGAAACTAGAGGCGTAAACGAGTATAAACTTAAGCTTGCTGCAAATAGTGAGGGAAAACCAATTATTGGAATATTATGGTTAAATCCTGGAACAGAAGGCATTAGAGGAAAAATTTATGCAATTTTATATCTTATAAGAGAACCTGGAGTTTATTATGACACTGTCTATAATTATGATCTAACCTATTTTATATATAACTTAATATGGTGGATGATTTTAATTAATGTAAGTGTAGCCTTGGTGAATATGCTTCCTGTAAGCATCTTCGATGGAGGAAGATTCTTTTACTTAACCATTCTAGGAATAACAAAAAAAGAAATTATTGCAAAACAATTGTTTAAGTTAGTTACGATTTTAATTTTACTATTGCTTGCTATAATAATGGTTTTCTGGGTTTTAGCATTTTTTTAATTTTTTAAAAAATTAAAAAATATTTTTTCCCGACGACAAAAAATGTAATAAAAATTCTAAAAATTAAAAAATATTTAAAAAATAGAAAGGTATATAAACAAAAATTTACTAATACCTGTATAAAATTATTTAAAAAAGAGGTAATTTAAATGGCAAAGAAAAAAGCAGCTAAGAAAAAAAGAAGATAATTCTTCTAATCATATTTTTAATTTTTTTATTTAATTAATCTTTTTCTTTTTTATTTTTTTAATCTACAGATAAACTATTCCTTCTTTTGTTAAGGCGACAAATCTTACTCCGACTGGTAGTGATAAGAGTGCTGAAATAAGAGCCATATGCTCTTTTCCGTCACCAGAAGCTATTGAAAGTGCAACCTCTGTATCATTTATTTTTCCTTTTAACTTTTCGTAAATTTCTTTTTTGAGATCAACTATTTTTTTATCCTGATCAATCTGTATAAATTCAAATTGCTTATCTGAAGTAAAATCTTTTGCAAAACTTCCTCCAATAAGAATTATTTTGTCCCACTCTCCTTGTTTCATTAATCCAGATACCTGAGCCCATGTACCTTTTCCAGAACTTAATAATGCAACAAACTCCATTTTAATCATTAATATTTAAAATTAGCAATTTATAAGTATTTATATTGAATATAATAGTTATCGAGATTATTTAGTTAATATAGCTAAAATCCATAAGTTATAATTTAAAGTTAATAAATTGGATAAGTTTTTATAGATTACTTAATTTCTTTAATTATGCCAAGAGATGATGCTTTAAGTGAAATAACTTTGAGGAAGTATGAGAGGCCATACAATATTGATAAGAGACAACTTGTGAAAAAGATCTGTTTGTCTCTTGGGCTTCTACAGGAGGGAGATAGTAGGGATGTTGTTGTTGATATTTTAATGGTCTTGCTTGATGAGAGAAATAATAAAAATAGATTGAACTCTGAAGATATTAGGAAGAGGGTGGAGGAAGTAAGAAAACAACATAATCTA
>DYHK01000075.1 GCA_020724205.1 Candidatus Aenigmatarchaeum sp.
TTGAAGCCCCAAGGATATGCGCGCTGCTGCCCTAGTTATCTTTCTTGTTACAAAGTTTAGGCCTCTTCTTGGAGATTCATGATTAAATAAGATACCATTAGCTGCAAATAAACCATAGGCATTTCTATAAAGCCTTGTTAGGTGAAAGGCCGCAACTTTCGATATTCCGTAAGGGCTTTGTGGCATAAAAGTCGTAAGTTCATTTTGTGGAGGTGGAGAAGCGCCAAACATCTCAGATGAAGATGCCTGGTAAAATTTACAATTTAATTTAAGTTGTCTTATTGTCTCCAATATCCTAAAGGCGCCTAAAGAGTTAATGTTTATCGTAGATTCTGCATTTTCAAAACTTATTCCAACATGACTTTGGGCAGCTAAATTGTAAATTTCATCTGGCTGGAATTTCTCAATTACCCTTTTTATACTTAAGCCATCTGCAAGATCAGCATAAGTAAGTAAAAATTGACAATTTGGATCATGATCATTACTATATTTTTCTAATAAATGGTCTATTCTTTTAGTATTAGGAAAGCTTGCTCTCCTAACTACTCCTCTAACTAAGTATCCTTTACTTATTAAAAATTCTGATAGGTATGATCCATCTTGTCCTCCTACTCCAAAGATTAAGGCAACTTTTGATTTCACCATTTTTAAGTATATATTTTTAAGTATAAGGGTAATTTAAAACTTTGCTATATAAACTTTTAGGTAATTTATCTAAATAAATTATGTTACTACTTGTTTTTAATACTTTGTTCTATAAGAGTTATATATTCTTTAATCATTTTATCAAAATTATATCTACCCTTTTCTGAGAGGAGGAGTTTTGCATTACGCCCCATTTTTTCTCTCATCTTTTGGTTCTTAATCAAAATAGAGGCTTTTTCTGCAAATTTGTCCACTAATTCTTTATCTGGATTTCTGTTAAAGAATTTTATATAATTGATATTAAAATCTTCTACATATTTTTCTATATTATCTTTTGATCCAAATATTTTTGAAGAGTCTATAGTAAACCCAGTTATACTATCTTGGACAAGTTCATCTATCATCCAAGCATTAAAACAAATAACTGGAATAGAATAATCCATTGCTTCTAATAATAACTGTAAGCCTGGCGTTGGTTCAAGAATAATATCTGAACTAAGAAATAATTCTTTCATTTCTTCTTCAGATAGAAATTTTTCAATAAATGTTAGCCCTCTAATATTCTTGTACTTCTTTTTCACCCATTTTGGAACATAAGATCTAACTGTAAGAGTTATATCTGGAAATGAATTAACCAGTTTTAAGTAAGATTCTATTGCAATTATTCCTCCTTTCTGCTCAAAATCTTGAGGATTGTTTACTGATGAAACAAATAAGAGCTTAACAGTCTCATCTTTATTTCTTGCAATTTTAAATTTATGACTTGGAAATCCAAAAGGAATTACTTTTATTTTTTCTTTAAAGGAAGAGCAGTCAATTGTATTTACTAAAGAATCTTTTGATATTTCATACCAACAGACTATCGCCTTGCAGTTGTCTGATGACAAGCTTTCTTTTATTTTTTCTTTGTCCATTCTTCTAGAATCATAACCTCCTAAGGCATTCACTATTTCTAAATCTAAGATATAACTACAAGGAAAATCCGGTATAGAATTTGAGGCAAGAATCAAATCATAGTCTTCAGAAGGTTTTCTCTCTTTATTTTTAAATATGTTCTTAAAGTCTAATATAGAAAAGTAGGATTTTATAAATTTGTAATAAAGATATTTTATAAAAGGTATTCTTGATATCATTATTATTACCTTAGATTTCTCTTTTATCATAGGATTATAAATAATATTATACTTTTTTTTGAGTTCTAAAATAAAAGAATTAAATACTGTATGTCTTTTTTCATTAAATGGAAATATTGCAATTGTCCTTTTTTTATTCTTCATTTTTATCTATTTTTACTGGAATAAATTTTTCTTTTATTGCTCTTATTATATTTAAATCATTTTCATCTAAAGAATTAGTTAATAAAATAAGTATAATATATACAAAAACTAATGCTGAAAATGATAATATTAAAGAAATTAAATTTTTGGGAATGAACTCTTTTATATAGAATAAAACTACTAATGGTAAAATAGAAATTACAATTATTCTAAACATCTTTCTTCTGAGAGATATAATGGATTTGATATAATAGACTTCTAAAAGTAAGGTAATATTCAAAAAAAATGCTGAAGTTGAAGTTGCAATTGCTGCACCTTCTAATCCATAAATTGGAATGAGAATAATATTAAGAAGGAAATTTAAAATTGAAGCAGAAATAATGTTGGCTAATATCAATTTAGATTTTCCTAAAGAAGATAAAATGCTTGATGAAATAGCACCTATTGAAATAAAAATTCCGCCAACAGCTAAGATTCTGAGTGAATTTTCTGCCACAAGGTATTCTGCTCCGAATAATAAGTTAATTAAGACTCCTGGGAATAATATCATTATAAAAAATATTGGGAGGTTTATTATTAAGATCCATTTATTTACCTGTTTGCTTAAATCTTCAACAAGTTTAAGTTTCCCTCTTGAAAATTCTTTAGTTATTAATGGAAAAAATAATTGAATAAATATATCAGGAGCCACCCATAATAAAGCAACTAAAGGAATTGCTGCATTGTAGAATCCTACACTTTCTACGCCTAAGAAATATCCTATCATGATTGAATCTATCCAGTATAAAACTCCAGATAAAGCTCCAAAAAACATTATTGGCCATGAGTATTCTAACATTTCTTTAAAATTCTTCGATTTTAGAGAAATGTTATTAGAGAAGATTACTTGTGGTAGGTATCTTTTAGAGAAAAGGTATGGCCCTACAACTAAAGAAAGTACGCCTAAGAAATATGAAAAAATAATTGCAGATTCATTTACTCCTAAAAATATTAAAATAAGTAATATAACTAATTTAGTTAAATTATTTACTAT
>DYHK01000076.1 GCA_020724205.1 Candidatus Aenigmatarchaeum sp.
TTTTATATATACACAAGATCCACCACTTAATTTGTGCTTTCCTAACTTCTTTAATATGTCTGTGTAATTTTTAGCCCCAGTCATTATGTATAAAGTAAGAGCTTGTTTTCTTGGAGAGAATCCTGTTAGAGGCCAGTCTCCTTCCTGCTTGCTTCTCTCTGATTTGTAGTGATATTTTCCGAAACCAATAATGCTAGTACCCCACATTTTTGGTTTTTCCTTAGTAATATCTTCAAATATTTTTAATAATACTAAAGAATCTTTTTTCTTTTCTTCATCACCTAAAGAATTAATGAAATCCTTGACGTTCGCATTATTTTCTTTTGTTTTTAGTTCAGCCATATTCCATTAATTAAATTACAATTTTTCTATGCTATTAACATATTTTCAATTTAAATAATTAGCTAATGATTCCAATAGTACTCTACTTTGTGATTCTTCTTTTCTTTGAGTTATTATGCTTGCTTTATTTGTAATATCTCTTACTGCCTGAAGATGGAAAACTACTTGGGCAGGTTCCTGATGAGCTGTAAAAGATATCTATTGTTGCATTATCTACAACCTTAAAATACACATATCCTTCTGGCATGTTTGAATTTGAATATCTCTGATAGCAGTGTTGGGTTGTTACTTTTTCTGGAAGTTTATAAGTTGGGTTATTTGACCATATATAGATTACAGGTTCCTGGTTTCCTAAATTTCCCATGCTGATTCTTTCTTCGTCTCCAGTTATAGAAACAGGACTACCATATTCTCCTTCCATGTAATAGTCATAAATAGATCCAGTTACTTCTTTATTTAAGAACCACATTCCAGAAATTGCTCCTGCAACATCTCTTGAGGCATTTCCACAATTTTTAACCTTAAATACAGTTCCTCCCCCGCCACCGAGTAAGTTATAATATGCTTCTTTTTTATCTCCTGTATATAGATCATATGGGCAGACACCACTAATTAGATTATCAGCTCTTCTATTAGAATATCTTTCTTGGTTGATAAACTGATTTATGATTTTTCTATCCCTGACTATAAAATCAAATCCAGCTACTCCTCCGCTAGCTTGCTGGTAATAATATCCTATTTCTTCTCCAGCCTTGAATTTAACTGGATTTAACATGTCTTCTCTACTATCATTTTTAACATTAGTTAACTGCACTCCAATCTGATCAACAACTCCTTTAACATGTCCTAATACAACTTCAACATTACATCCGGCATCAAACTTTAATACATAATCATCTAAGTAATTTGGATCTGATGAAACTTTATAACGAGCCCCTGCAATAAGAGTCATATCTGCTGGAGCGTAAATAGGTATTCTTTGCTCACGAAATTCTTCTTTAACACTAATATATGACCTTTCAACTATTGTCTTTCCGAATCCGTGTACAACACCTACCTGCCCGACTTTTTGCACGTATTTTGGATCAACTAGATACTCTGTGAATTGAGCCTCACAATTTTGGTTTTTATTTTCAATTATTTCCTGATTCTCATACTTATTACTTTCATTATTTCCTTGCTCATTAACTGGATAATCAGAATTAGAGCGAGGTTCGTGATTGATAAATAGAAAAATAAATATTCCTAATATAACAATTCCTGTTATTATAAGAATCACACTCTTTTTCATATAGCTACTAGTAAAATGCTGTTAAAAAGGGTTTCTATGAGTGGTGGATTTTTAGTAATATTTAATTGCTGACTATTTTGTATAAATAAGGAAGCCTTTTTACTTTTTTCATTAATTTTTGAGGTTAAGTATTATATTATATTAAGATATTCATTATCCTGAAGCCTTTCTAAGTCTGTCCATAATTGCTAAACCCAATCCTTTCTCTTTCACTCCTAGTACAATAATAATATCGTAACCCTCTTCATCTGCTTTACGAAAATCTTTAAACAAATTTTTAGCCATTTTTATGTGTGTATTATATGCTAAATATTTTATTTTACTATAGGGAAATGACTTGTAAATTCGATTAACTTCTTTTTTGTTTTTAATTATAATAACTTTAGCATTAGGAGAATAATGTTTGTATTTCATGCCCGGAGATTTCGGTGTATCGGTAGAATTTGGTATAGTTGTTTTAATTTTTCCAATAACATCTTCAATTTGTTTCACTGTTATTTTTCCAGGCCTCAAAATTGTTGGGACTTTTTCTGTTAAATCAATTACAGTAGACTCGAGACCTATAGCTGAATCATTCCCTTTTAAAATACAGTCAATTTTTCCATTTAAGTCATCAATTACATGTTTAGCACTAGTTGGACTTGGTTTTCCAGAAAGATTTGCAGAGGGTGCAGCAATAGGAGTATTTGTAGCCTTGATTAGTTCTAATGCAATTATATTTTTCGGCATTCTTATTGCGATACTAGATAATTTTGCAGTTACTTCATTAGGGATATTTTTTTTCTTAGTTAGCACAATTGTTAGTGGACCTGGCCAAAACTTTTCTATGAGGATTTTAGCAGAAGGTGGAACTTTTTCTGCAACTTCATAAATTTGTTCTTTCTTGTAAATATGCACAATCAGTGGATTATCATTTGGCCTTCCTTTAACACTAAATATTTTTTTAATAGCTTTTTTGTTAAACATGTCTGCTCCCAATCCGTAAACTGTTTCAGTCGGAAAAGCAACAAGCCCTCCACTTCTTAAAATTTTTGCTGCAGTTTTAATTTTTTCTTTTTCTGGATTTTTTGAGTTTATATTTATGATTTTAGTTTTCATATGATTGGTTTTGTAAATAAATATTAAATAGTTTATGAAAATAAAAGTAGCTCTAAACAATAGAATATTTCATATTCCATAATGGTCCAGGGAGGAATCGAACCTCCGCCATCTCGGTGTAAACGAGAGGGTCTACCATTAGCCTACTGGACCTTTTGTCAGTTGGGTTTTGGGGAACATTAGTTCACCTTAG
>DYHK01000077.1 GCA_020724205.1 Candidatus Aenigmatarchaeum sp.
TGGCACCTCGATGTCGGCTCATCGCATCCTGGGGCTGGAGAAGGTCCCAAGGGTATGGCTGTTCGCCATTTAAAGCGGTACGCGAGCTGGGTTCAGAACGTCGTGAGACAGTTTGGCCCCTATCTGCTGTGGACGTTTAGGAATTTGAAGAGATCTGCTCCTAGTACGAGAGGACCGGAGTGGACGAACCTCTGGTGTATCGGTTGTCATGTACAATGGCATTGCCGAGTAGCTAAGTTCGGAAGGGATAACCACTGAAAGCATCTAAGTGGGAAGCCTACTCTAAGATTAGATTCCTCGTCTTTTGACATAAGTCCCCTTGGAGACTACAAGGTTGATAGGTTGCAGGTGTAAGTGTAGTGATACATTCAGCCAAGCAATACTAATAGGACGAACGGATTTTAACACTATCTTTACGATTATTTATTTGAAATGAGCTCCTTTGACTAACTATAAATGTTCAGATTATTGAATAAAATACAAGCATGTTCTTTAATAACTTGATGTTAAAATCTTGGTGGTTATAACGGTTGGGGTACACCTGTTCCCATTCCGAACACAGAAGTTAAGCTAACCCGTGCTGATGGTACTGCATTTCGTAAATGTGGAAGAGTAGGTAGCTGCCAAGATTTTGATATTAAGTATATGAGATTAAAGCTAAAAGCTAAAAGCTTAAAGATGAATTATTTGTAATATAATTAAACTTTTGACTTTTATCTTTATTAATTAGAATTTTTAGAAAATATAAGTTACATAACAATTATGCCCGAATAGCTCAGTTGGAAGAGCGGCGCCCTTCTAAGGCGAAGGTCGTAGGTTCGAGCCCTGCTTCGGGTACCATAAATATTAGTGAATAACTAATAGTGAATAATGAATAATTTGTTTAAAGTTCATTAACTATTCACTTTTCACTATAAAACTATTAATTATTTTGGGTGATTAGCTCAGTTGTGGCGAGAGCATCTGCCTTACAAGCAGAGGGTCATAGGTTCGAATCCTATATCACCCACCATTAAAAAAAGTTCTTGTGAAGATCGATAGATTTTTATAGGAACTTTTTTTAATTTGTTTTATTGCCTACGAGTCTCTGCTTGCAGAGGGCGATGAGGTAACTAACTTTAGATGAAAAGCGACGAATAGGAGCTTTGTAATCAAAGTTAGTCCGAAAGAGTGCCGAAGTGAAACGGAGGCGGACATAGGTTCGAATCCTATATCACCCACCATTATAAAACAAACAAAAACCTTAACAGAAATGTTAAGGTTTTTTAAGTATTTAAGTTTTATTGTTAAAGTGAGTAAATAAAGATTTGATATTTTTGTTTATTTTCAAACCATACTTTATCTAAACAGTTAGGATATCAATTGTAGTTTACTGTTATTTCTTCTCAAGATTTTATTTCTCTTAATGCTTGAAATTCTAATCTTTTAGATGTAATATTTTTTTATAAACAGTATTAGGATTATAATTATGATTATAAATACTTCAAAATCATAAAGCTATTGCAATTTCATTTTCGCACAAAGAAAAATAATATTCATATAGTTTTGTTTTATCTATATGTTCAGCTTATGTAATATCTAAAATAATTATTTTACAAGATTATATTATTTATCAAGCCTTAATATCAAAACTAGAAAAAAATCATTCTCAATGTATTAAACTTTCTTTAATATATAATCAGTTTATATTTTTTAAAATTTTAGAACTGTTCATTTAATTTTAATTTACTTTGATAAAACATCCTAGAACTACTTACTCAAAATCTTTGAGAAGCAATTCTATCTATTCACATACCAAATGCAAATCATGAGTATTCTTCAGGATTTATTCAACAAGATGTTAATACTTTAGGATGTACCATTCAAGCTCAAAGTAATTCTACAAATCATGTTCCACTACACATAGCACAATTTCATCATTTTCATTTACATATTTGACAACTTACATCGATTTCACAACTTGGTTCAGTAAAAGGGAATACATAGGGTCTAAATCTAAGTTTTGTTTCATCTCAGAGTAATTTTTTCATAACAGTATCTAAAGTCCATTTTAAATCACCAAAAGTTACTCATTTTCAAACTACAAGTCATTCTAATTGATAAAAATTACAAGTATGTCTCGCATCTTCTTGTTCATATCTAAATACTCTACCAGGAACAATTATTTTTATAGGTAATTCTCATTTTAACATTGTTCTTATTTGAACTGGTGAGGTATGGGTTCTAAGTAAAAATTTTTCTTTATCTTCAAGTAAGTCATTAACTGAGTCACTAATCCAAAATGTATCCCATACATCACGAGCAGGATGATTACCTGGAATATTTAATTTGTCAAAATTGTATTCAACTTTTTCTATTTGAGGTCCATCTTCAACCTTGAATCATAGTGATATAAAAATCTCTTCAAGTAATTTTGATGTGATACTAATAGGATGCATATGACCTGTTTCTTTACTTGAAAATTCCAAACTAACATCTATTTTTTCTTTATCTGCTATATCCTTAAATTTTTCTATTTCAAGCTCTCATTTTTTTATCTCTAAATTTTCCTCTATAAAAACTTTTAGATTATTTGATTCTACTCAAATATCTTTTTTTTCATCAATTGATAGATCCTTTAGTCATTTAAGTATCTCTTTTAGTTCTCAATTTTTTCAAATAAGTTTATCTTCGAGTGATTTCAAATCATTTATGTCTTTACACTTTGATAACTCTTCTACAAAATATTTTTTAAGATTTATTAGTTTGTCTTTCATTGGGTAAAATTCATTATTTATTTAAGCTTCAAGATTTTATCAATAAAAAATGAAAAATCAATAATTTATTTGACAAACCCACTCAAA
>DYHK01000078.1 GCA_020724205.1 Candidatus Aenigmatarchaeum sp.
ATTTGATTTAAGGGATTTGCTTATAGAATCGCACAATTCTTCAACTTCTCCCTCAATCATATCTCTAAAACCCCTATGTGGGTCTGGATATGCTACTGATAACTCCTCTGAGAGTATTCTAAAAATCTCTTGTGTGTTAGCCTCCACCGCTATTTCTTTATCTTTTTGAGATGAAGCTAAGAGGTCTTTGATAAATTGTTTTGCCTCACTAATTCTGGCTTCATTTGCAAAAGCTCCATTATAAAATCTTCCAGCAGAGCCGAGTATCGCAAATGCTCCAAACTGCTTTTCAAACTCTGCTTCCCAGTTAGTTGTATTTATCTGCTTCATAGATTAGTCCTTTAAAATGGCAAGTCTTCTGCCTCTATATTTCCTAATAATACTTCCTCAAACCAATCGCAATTACTACATTGCCAAGGTCCTGCACATAATCCATCAGGGTGTTCATCTCTATTCAACAAAGCTCCACACTTAGGACAAAGGTCGTCTTGTTTAGGGTTTCTGCCGTCAATGTGAACTATTGCTTTCTTCATAGGTTTTAGGTTTCCTTTAGATAAAGTTTAAGAATAACTTTTTGTTTATGCTGGTCAAAAAATACCTCATAATTTTGAACCCTACCTTTTGGGTATCCAGCAACAAAATAGTCAGTGATTGTCTGAAAGTTTATTTCTTGGTATTCAATTTTTATCTTTTCTTCTGTTTTCATAATGAGTTCCTATTTAGTCCTCATGGAATAATTTATCTTTTTTCCACTGCTTAATATGTTCGACTAGTGGGTGGTTTATGTAGTCTGGAAAAGTAAAGAGCAAACCAACAATTCTGTTCATCACTAGTTTTTCCCACTCTGGGTTATCCTTAAAATAAAGCATAATGTCGTCAAGCTGATAGTGGTTACATAATCTGTCAAACCTAGTATCAACCATTAAAAGTTTATTTGCATAAGGTCTGTAAACTTGTTCTAAGGCAAATTTTTCTAAGTCAGTTACTTTTGTCATATTCTTATTTATCCTTTATATGTTTAGTTAGTTAGTAGGTTATTTTCGTAAGCAAATTTATAAACTTCATCTTTATAGTAAAAACTTGACTCTCTAATTAGCTCTTTTGGTTCTTTTCCTAAAATATATTTAGTAATTTTTTTAATACTTTCATCTTCAATAAGTTGTTTTAATAACTTTACTTTTTCTAGGTCAAAAGAGTCATCAATAAAAAAATGTTCATTTAAGAAAAGTAACACTGTATAAAAAGACTCTAATTCTTCTTTATAGTGTTCACAGTGTTCTAAGTTATAAATAAAATAATCAGCAAGATATAGGTCTTTATAATTAAAAGTTCCTGGTAAGCTCCAAACTCTAGGGACAAGATTTATATCTTTGTCTAAAGTTGTTCTGTAATAAATTTCTTTACTAAAATTATATTCTCTGACTAAAGAGTCTATTGTTTTAATAATATTTGAGTAATCAAACTCTATACCATACTTTTGTAGTTCTTGTAATATTTCTGATGCTCTCATACTCATTTCCTTTCAAGGGGTTTAAATAAATTCAATTCTAGTTCTACTACTAGAATAAACTTTTATACCTTTATATTGGTCTATTCTATAAAGATCTGGTTGTGTTTTATAAAAAATATAATTTCCATCAATTTCATAGTGAGGTTTAAAATCTCCATTTAAAAACTCTTGTAGTTCTAGATAATCCTCATCACATAACTGGATCGTTATTGGTTTTTTACCCATTACTATAATTTTTTCAATCATATGGTTTAGTCTTGTTTCTATGCTAGGCACTTTCATAAATCCTTTCTTTTAATTTCCTCATTAAAGCTCAAGTTGGGGTTTGAGCTTTGTGAAGAAGTTAATTCAATAGTTCTTGTCTTTTGCTATTAAACTCCTGTTGGCTCATTTCCTTAAACTCTGGCTCTGATAGTGTTTTACTTAATTCTCCACTAACAAAAGCCTTAGCTTTGGCAACTGCTTCAATTTTTTCTTGCAGTTTCTTTTTATCTTCTTCAATACTTTCCTCAATTCGAGCGATTGAGTTATCAAAGAAGTCTTTAACCTCATCTTGTGAAGCAGGGAAAATAGTTAAATCATCTTCTCCAGAATAGGTTTTAATTTCGGCTTTGACATCGTTATAGCGTTTCTCATATTTAAGAATTTGGATAAAAGTCTTAGTTCCAGAGTTAAGTAGGTCTAAAACAACTCCATAACTAGTTTTGTAAGTATCGCCATACTCTTTTTCGATAATTTTTACTGCATTTCCCTTAACAAGAGATGTGATTTTAATCACATTAGCCTGAGTTTGGATTATGTTTTTGGTTTGCATTTCTGCCTTTCTCCCCGTAGGATTTAATTACTATTCTTAGAGCTGGCTACTGGATAGCTTCCGTCCGTTACGATGACGAGGGCGTGCGTAGTATGAAACACTCCTAGAAAATGTCTCATTTGCTGGCGATCCCACCGAACCCAGCTCAAACTATTTTGTATTCAATAGCCATTTCTAAAAATAGTTAATGTGCGATTAAGTTCAGTTAACCCCGAGCAAAAGTTGTAACTGGCTACTTCAACTTACTATGCTGATAGTGAATAGCTATCAAAATAAGTTGCGTGCTAACTTTGATTTTCCTTATTCAAGGGAAAACCCTTGTCAGTTTTTCACACTACTAGGGTCTAACTAAACTCAATCTATTAAAGAACCCTTATTAAAGACTAATTCATATAAAATGGCTTCTGTCCTACTACATGAGCACATGACCAAGGAGTCCATTTTTTACCTGCTTTATCGAATATCTTTTTAGCTA
>DYHK01000079.1 GCA_020724205.1 Candidatus Aenigmatarchaeum sp.
CCCGCGACCCCTTGAACCCCATTCAAGTGCGCTACCGGGCTGCGCTACGTTCCGTTATAACATCCTATATACTTGCACTAATACGTTTTTAATCTCTTCAAAATCCTTTTTTACTGGATTTGAACCAATAGAATGTTGTCTATCATTTTTTTGTTCTCTGGTAACAACCGGCATAAACCCTTCATTAAGGAAACCTTCTAATATTTTTTTAGCTCCTTCAATAGTGTACTTTTCTTCTCTTAACAGTCGTTTAATCTGCAAGATAAGTTTTATATCCTTGTTAGTATATATTCTATTTCCAGCTCTATTTTTCCCGGGTCTCAACTGTTCAAATTCTGTTTCCCAATAGCGTAAAATATATTGTTCTAAACCGGTTAACCTACTAACTTCACTAATAGAATAATATAACTTCTTTAATCCAAAGTCTTTCATAAATTTACCTTGTTTTTACTTTAGGTAAAATAAATTAATCATTGTAGAATATCAAGAAATGAATTACCTGTAATTAACTTAAAAACTAGTTTCTATTACTTAGCGCTTTTTCTGAAATTAATTGCGAAATTGTATAAAATGCAGCTAAATAACTAATGTGCTTAAACCCAGAAATATAACCGTCACAAACTGAGGCGGTTATAGAGATTTTTCGAAAGTCTTCTCGAGAAGATATATTGGATAAATGCACTTCTACCTTTGGTATTCTACAAAGTTCTAAAGCATCACGAAGTGAGATACTGGAATGTGACAGTCCTCCTGGATTAATTATAAGTCCATCATAGAATTGTGGAGCATGTTGAATTTTTACAACTAACTCGTTCTCACTGTTTGACTGAAAGAAGTCGAATGTAATTTTTGGAAAATTGGAAGTAATTAAGTTAATAATTTTTTTTAAGTCGAAATTGCCATACATTTCTTTATTACGACTATTCAATAGATTTAAATTAGGACCGTTAAGTAGAATTACTTTCATATATTATCATTAAGTTCTTCTATAATTTCTCTAAGTCTTGGAGAAAGATAAATTTCCTCAATTCCGAGTTCCTTAAGAGCAGAGGTTAAGGTTATCACTCTTCTCTGCAGATTGGCAAGTTTATTTATAACAATTATTCTATCTTTTTTTATTATACAATAACCACCTTTAAAATCCCCTCTTTCAAATCTAACTTTTGCTCCCATTTGAGTGGCAAGCTGCTTTAGTTCTTCCAAAATATTCTCAAATTCCTTTTCTTTAATTTTCATTTGCTTTTCTTAAAGGTCTGAAAACTATTAAAAAGATGATTCCTACATAAGAAAAAATTTCGATTAAAGAAAAACTACTCAACACTTCTATTCGAGCTTTAATTTGATCAAGCAAAAGGAAAGCTGAAACATTATTAAAATAGATATCACTTATTAATCTATAATCCTTCACTAAAAGGTAGATTTCAAACGGAGCTGTAATTAATACAATTAGCGTAATGAATAGTATCCAACCTTCATTTTTAAATTTAATTCTGGACGAAATAAGAAATAAAAAGTATGTAACTATAAATGCAATATAAAATAAAAGGTTCGTCACAAATATTGGCGCAATAGTATTTATGACAACTTCTAAATTTTGATTTTTATAAATACTTCTGAGTGATAAATCTTCTGGAAGGAAAAACTGATATACTACAATTTGTCTAATAAAATATCCTCCTAACCAAAAAACACCAAAAACAAAGGTTAGAAATAAAAAGAATTTGGAAATGTTGTTTAGTTTTTCCATATAGCATTGCATTTTTTAACTACAATATAAAAAAAATATGTTGATTTCCTCTATTGATATTGGCTCAAACACGATTTTACTTTTAATTGCAGAGTATAATCAATCAGATCATACAATTAATACAATTTTTAATGAATATCGTGTCCCCAGGATTTCTAAAAACTTAAAAAATGATTATTTGATTTCGGATGAAAAGATTAGCGAAATGTTGAATGTATTGGATGAGTATAATGCGATTATCAATAATCATAATTGTAAAAAGACGATTTGTGTTGCTACTAATGCTTTTAGAATTTCTCGTAATGGTAAACAATTAGCAGATAATATTCGAATTAAATATGGATGGGATGTTAAAATAATTGATGGCGAAGAAGAAGCAAAGCTCTCCTTTATTGGTTCTTTACCGCATCAAAATAGGAATGAAATATTTACTGTTGTTGATATTGGAGGCGGAAGCACTGAAATAATAAACGGTTCTTCTTCAAGAATTCTGTATAGAAAAAGCTTTAATTTGGGAGCCGTATCCATAAAGGAAAAATTTATTAATTACGACCCGCATAAGAAAGAAGAAATTGTTTTAATAGAAAATGAATTAAATAATATTTTTCAACAGCTTGTTAATGAATTAATTTATCCAGGACATTTAATAGCAGTTGCAGGAACACCTACAATTCTTTCATGCATAAAACAAGGATTGAAGATTTATGATGAAGCTTTTGTTGATAATTCAGTTTTGACTTTGATGGATATTAATCATTATTCAATTAAATTTTCTTCGATGAGTTCAGGTGAAATATTAAATGAGTTTGGAACCGTGGTAAATGGTAGGGAAGATATAATTTTAACAGGTACTTTAATATTAAGAGGGATAATGAATTATCTAAAAAAAGAGTATTTGCATGTCAGCAGCAAAGGTTTAAGATATGGTGTAATAATGGACTATGTTAATTCATTATATGGAAAAGATACAGGCTCAAGAATATTATAAAACCAATTATTATCAATTGAATAATTGAGAAACAAAATGCAAAAAGTATTTTCCT
>DYHK01000080.1 GCA_020724205.1 Candidatus Aenigmatarchaeum sp.
CTTATACTATGAAAGGTAAGTGTCCAAAGTGTTCTTCTCCAACAAAAGACTCTCACTATAAGTTTATAGAAAAGCATTTAAGTAAATAAGCTAATTAGCTAGATAATACTTAACTTCTCTATAACTCTTTCTTTCTTTTCGGACTTTTCCAGATTTTAATAAAGGGGTTAAATGATTTTGTATACGAGAAATTCCAATAATACCTTCTATCTGAGTAGGAGTAATACCTGGATTAAGAGAAATAAGCTCTAATATTGTTTGATCAACATCGCTTCTTGGTTTAGAATTGAGCCTCGGAGATACATCAGAATATAATTTCATAGCTTCTTTAATTAATTTAGAGAACTTATTTTGGTCTCCAACCAGATTATAATAAAATTCATTTAATTCTTGAAGAGAATTATTATCAGAAAGAGCTTCTTTAATTTTAAAAAGATAATTTTTAACAATTTCTTTCCCTGAATTTGATAAAGAATAAAATTTCCTATTTTTATTAGAGGTATTATTACCCTTACTTATTTCAATTAAGCCTAATTCCTTAAGAGACTTAATGTGTCTAAAAATTACACTGGAACTAGAAGGATTATCTTTAATAAATTTACTTATTTCTAAACTATAAGATTCTCCAGTATAAAGAGCTTCTAAGATTTTCATCCTTGCTAGTGGAGACCTATCTTTTCCAGGTGAAGAAGTAGCTCCAAGAAGATTAAAAAAACTAAATTGATTTTCCACTGCCCAATTTAAAGAGAATGCAGCAATAGGTAGTCCATACTTCCTACCAGATTCATTTAATGTATAACCTACATAAATAGATCCATCATCTCTCCTAATTCTCTCTTCAGCAACCGATCCTATTGGTAAAAATGAAAACTTACAATAATCCAAAAAAGCTCCATAATGTGGAAGATATCCCATAGGATAATTTCTTATAATTCTTTCTCTAATAGTCATACCGTCAGCAGCATTATCATCAAGATGTAATAAAGTAATAGACTTAAATTCAGTATTAACTACATTAAGTATGTTACCTAGTCTGGATTCTAAATCTTGAGGAAATTCTCTTTCTCTAACTGTTTTTTCCATAAATTTATGAATAATTATCATTTAAAAATCTATGTTTATTCAAAATAATCAAAACAACTTCTTCTGCTTCTCAAGAATAGCCTTACCATAAACACCATCAAATCCAGGCTTAACACTTATCTTACTATTTCTATTCTTAATTATTAAATCAACTAACTTTTCACTAATATTTTTTCCAAGAAGTTCTTCCTTACTAACCCTTAATAAGATATGAAACTCATTTCCAAACTTCTCAATCAAATCATTATACAAGGTCCAATTATCCTTTGCAGCTACACCATTCCCAGTATACAAAGCAAGAAGCTCGTGAAGAGGAAGAATTTTATAAAAATCTACAAAATTTTTCGGTTTAAATCCCTCTTTCTCTTTTGCAATTTCTTCTACTCTATACTCTACACCTATAGTCATCTTCTCCTTACAAACAGGACAAATTCCATTTAGCTCTCTAGTTTTTTTAGGCCCACAAGAAAAACCACAATTCCTATGCCCATCCCAATGATACTTCCCATATTCTGGAGGAGTCTCAATAGTTCCCTTTAAACCAATTCCAGTTCTTAATGCTTTTATAACATTATCATAACTCAACTCAGGAATATCAAAAATTGTAGCCTCTCTTCCAATTCTCCAAGGCCAGTAGCTGTGTGCATCTGAAAAACTAACAACTCTTACACTTCCCTTAGAAATTTCTTCAAATCTCCATAACATGTCAGGACTCGCACTCATCCCAGACTCAACAGAATAAATATGCTTAGTCTGGTCTTCAAAACACTCTTTAATAGAATTAAATCCAGACTTACTCCCAAACAACCCAAAATAAGGAGTCATACAGTGAGCAGGAATAATCTCAATCTTATCATCAATCTCCTTAATCTCTCTAACAAAATCCTTAGCACTTATTCCAAATATAGGTCTGCCATCATAATCTAATCTTCCCTTAGAGCCAAGATACTTGATAATCTCATCAGCCACCCTTCCATTAGGTGCAAATACAAGCAAGTGAACAGCTCTTCCTCTTCCTCCTTGAGAATACATTAAACTTACCTCTGTCTGCCATAAAAATGGAAAACCTGTCTTAGTACGTAAAATTCCCTTATCGTCCTCTTTCAATTTCTTTCTAATCTCTTCTCTCTGCTTAGGATGCTGAAAATCACCAGCTCCCAATAAATTTAGTCCCTTAATTCTTCCATACTTCTCTAAATTCTCAAAACTCAAGTCTTTAGAAGTAGCCCTAGCATACTTAGAATGTATTTGTAAATCAGCTATTATCTCAACCATTTAATCCTCTTTATTAAATAACTAAAACACAGAAAAAATAAACTAATTACTATAAAAAGATTTAGCTAATTATAACCAACAATTATAAATAATTAATAAATTTATCTAGGGAAAATCCCCACTTCCGCTAACTCCAAACTTTCTCCCGAGATTATAAACAAAATCAAAATCTTCTAAAGAACATATTTCTCTTATATCTTCAGAAGCTGCTTTTACACTTCTTCTTACAATCTTGCTTCCAGGGATATTCCCATATAGGGCAGTAAATCCAGAAGATAATAAATTATCTAGAGCAATAGATAATTCTTGAGAATAATAAAAAGCTCCCCTCTTATCAAATGAAAAGAAGTTTTTTAAAAAATCATTCTCAGAATTTTCTCCATAAACCCTATGAAATGTATTATTAAAATCAGGAA
>DYHK01000081.1 GCA_020724205.1 Candidatus Aenigmatarchaeum sp.
CCATAAAAAGTAACCATATGAAAGAATAGAAACAAAAAAAGGAAATATCACTCCCATTGGAAGAGGTTTATTGAAGTAGTGTGTTCTTTTAAAACCAAATCTTTCCCATGTCCATATTTTATTTTCTATTTCTGATTCATAATTATAAGCTGTAAGTTTTTTTGCAAAGATATTTATTAAAATTACTAGCGCAATGGCGATTATGTTAAATAATATTAGGTAATAATTGAAGTCTGTTCTTGTTAAAGCATTTAATGATGTAACAAATGATAAGATTATAATTACTAGTATTATTGAGAGTACTTCTTTTTTAGTAAACATCCTTATTTAAAGAGTATTTTTTTTATAAATCTTCTGTTATATACTACTAGAATCTAATGGTTTTTTATCATAGAAAAGTATTTAAATAAATGAGCGTCATATTCTTTATGCTTAAAATAAAAAAGATAAGTGAGGTTATAGGAAAGAGGGCTTTTACTGATGAGGGTAATTTCTTCGGAGAGGTTGAAGAGGTTAATCTTGTTAATAATAGAATAGAGAGCTGGAGAATTAAGGTAAAGTCAGGTATGAATAGCTTATTCAGTGGTGCTAGAGGTGTTATTGTTCCGCATAGTTATGTGAAGTCTATAGGAGATGTTTTTGTTATCAGCCATGTTGCTATACCTTCTCATCAACCTGATGAGTTATCTCAGTTTAGTCAAGAATAATAAAAGATGGTCCTTGAAACAATATTAGCAAATCAATTCGCAGTTCAGATTATTTATCCATTTTTACTTGTTTTTACTCTTGTTTTTGCTATTTTACAGAAGTCTAAGATTCTTGGTGACGGACAGAAGCAAATTGATGCTATAATTGGTCTGGTTGTGGCTTTAATTACAGTTACTTTTTCATGGGCAACAGGAATTATCACTGTTCTAATGCCTTTCCTTGCTGTTAGTGTAGTTGTCTTACTTGTGTTTATGATATTATATGGGTTTGTTGCAAGTGCTAATGATAAGGGTCTTGAAATGAATAATAAGCTGAAGATAGGATTAGGGGTTTTAGCAGGATTGGTAACTGTTATTGCACTCATTGTTGCAACAGGACAGTGGGATAGAGTTTATAGTGCTTTATTTCTTGGAGGAGAACCAACAAATCTAGCATCTAATATTCTTATTATTGCTATAATTGTTGGAGCAATGATTGTTGTTCTTACTACTGGTGGAAAGAGTAGCAAGTAAGTGTAATTTTTCTAAATTAAAATAATCTAAAATCTGATTAAAGAAAAAGTATGTTAATGTAACTAAAATCAGTAAGTTGTATGTAAACTTCAGACTAATTATTAATTTAATTGAAATGTTTAAATTTCCTTTAGGAAATTTTGTTATTGATTATTTATATTATTCTATTTGTAAATATAACTAAAATCCAGATGTTATATGATACCTGTTTTAAGTAATAGGTAAAGAATCTATATAACTTATTTTAGGTTTGTTAGAGATATTTACATACATAATAAGGATATATTTTTAGAAAGGTATTTAAATAAGAATTTATATTTTATTAGTAATATGGCTCAACCAATTGGGGTGATACTGCAACAGTGGGCAGAATTAGATATATTCTATTACGCTCTTCCTTTCCTATTAATATTTGCAGTTGTATTTGCAATCTTACAGAAAGTTAAGATAATGGGTGGAACAGTTGAGGAAAATAAGGGAGTAAGCGCAATTATTGCCTTATCTGTTGGGCTTCTTTCTCTTCAGTTTGATTATGTTCCTGTATTCTTCTCTATAATTTTTCCTAAGTTAGGGATTGGACTTTCAATACTTTTAGTAGCTATTATTTTAATTGGATTATTTGTTGATTATACAAGATTCCAGGGAGCTGCATACATCTTTTTAGCTATAGGAGGAGTTGTTGGAGGAGTCATTCTTCTAAGCTCTTTATCTGACTATAGTTGGTGGGGTGGAAGCTTTTGGCAGGAGAATATATCTGCGATAGTTGCAGGAGCTATTATTATTGCATTTGTATTTATCGTAGTTAACTCAGGTGGCCAGTCACATCATAAGGACACTGGATTATTCTGGGCACCAATACCTTGGAATAAAACTGGAACTCCTCCCCATAGTTAAAATGGCATTTCTAGAATTTTCGTGGCTAGCATATTATATAGCAATATTTGGATTCTTTTTTGTATTTGTCATAAGCTATGCTGTTTTATCTAAGACTAAGATATTAGGAGATAATAATTTTATAGATCTTTTAGTTTCGTTTATTTTAGCAATAGTTTTCATTACCTTCTCTCCTGGAGTAGAGTATGTTAGTGCAATTATTCCTTGGTTTTCCATACTTATAATCTCAATGTTTTTCTTACTTGTAATTGTTGGATTTTCCCAGAAGGAAGTTGATAAGTTTATGAAGCCATGGATTACATGGGTTTTTATTGGGATACTTATAATTATATTTTTGATAGCTGCAATAAAAGTGTTTAATCCTGTTTTGGCTCCTTATCTTCCTGGAAGTTCTGGTAGTGGTGGAGATTCTGATTTATTGAGATATAAGAACTTCTTTTATTCTGAGAGATTTTTAGGAGCTGCACTACTTTTGATTATTGCTGCTATTACTTCTTGGGTGTTAGTTAAGGGGAAGAAGTAGAGAAAATTTATAGTTTGTTATA
>DYHK01000002.1:0-3433 GCA_020724205.1 Candidatus Aenigmatarchaeum sp.
ATTACACTACAACTATTACTACAAGATAGGCTTCCAGAAGAGTAAGCCTGAGGATTATAATCACTACAGCTATTTCCTCCTCCAATAATTCCAAAGTCACTTCCATCACACGCTTCGCTTCCCTCCTTTATTCCATTATTATTACATACTTGAGTAGTTCCAGAACATAAGTTGTAATTTGTTCCTAACACAGGCCAGTTAGATGTAGGACAGGATACAATGTTTGTCATATTGTTTCCGCTTCCAGAAGCTTGAACAAGTAGGCCACAATCAAAGTCGGAAAAAGCATTATTACATATAACATTGTTTGATATTGTTGCCTGAAAAATTAAAATTGGGATAAAAACTCCTTTGATTGTATTCTGCCTTATCTGATTGTTATTAAGATTTAGCTGCCCGTAGTAATTATTTGCACTATCAACATAAACTCCATAATTATTATTGTATATATTGCTGTTTCTTACAGTAATTTTAGCGTCTCCATTATAGATATCTATTCCCTTTCCAAAATTATTTATTCCTATTCCATCAATAACAATTCCGCTTAAACCTACATCATTAATAATAATTCCAACTCCTTGTTTATTTGCACCTGTTATATTCTTGCCGTTTCCATTAATGATAACATTACTCTCTCTTATATCAATACATGCACCTGTTCCTGTATAAGTTATATCATTAGCTAGATTATAAGTTCCAGGAGTATCAATTATCATACACTCAGTAAGGCTTACAGTACTTCCAGGAATAATACACTCTTTATAATTTACATTCAACACAGGCCATGTGCTTGGATTGCACCCGTAATATATTTTACCAGTGAAAAACCTATTATTAAAACCTGTTGCACCTACAGCTCGACCATTTGTACAGAAGTAACCAGCTGTTTCAGAAGGATAACCACAGACATTTGTATTTGTTATATTTGTATAATTTGAGTAAGTAAATGAGGCTATTCCAACCCAGAAGTTTTTTATTTTGCTGTCAATAATACTTACATTCTCTGATTTTATGATATGTATTGCTCTTGATCTGAAAACCTCATCAACTATATTAAGATTTTTTATAGTCACATTTCTAACTCCCGATATATTCATGAAGTGCCAGTTATTATTAGTTTGAAGATTTCTTATCCTTAATTTTTTCCCACTCCCATCTATCGTAACATTGCTAGTCTTTACAGTAATACAATAAGTCTCTACACTACTTGACCCAGCAATATACATATCATCACTTATCCAGTAGTTTCCAGGCTGAGTTATATTCATACATTTATTTATCTCGTATATATCTCCTCCAAAAGGGCCTGCCCATATTCCAGTATTATTACTCCATCTATAATTTATTCCATTTACATCCCAAAGAACAATTCTTGTTGAACTATCAGGAGCCACCCAAGAGTATCCTACCCTTACCCTAAAAGCAGGAGGAAGTTTTCCCCTTGCATTATCTTGGAGTATTGAATGATATCCTGAAGACCACTTATCTTGGCTATTCCATAAGTATTGCTTAATATCATCAGGGTTAGGAGAATTACTATCCCAAACAGCTACTCTTGCATTACCATCACTTCCTATCCAAGAATAACCTGCCTCTGGATAAACTTCTGCAGGAAGCTTTCCACTATCAGGAGATTGAGGACTTGTTGCATTATAATTATTTGTCCAAACATTAGTAACACTACTCCATGCATAATTAACTCCAGAAATATTCCATAAAGAAACTCTTACGCTTCCATCACTTACCTTCCATGTATATCCTACTATAGGATTATATCCAAGAGGAAGTTTTCCAGGTTGCCCCCTCTGCAGATTTGCATTAGTCCATTCACCTGAATCACTATCATAAACATAATTCTCGCCATTAGAATTCCACAAAGAAATTTTAGTTGCCCCATTACTTGGAGCCACCCAAGTATATCCTAAAATTGCCTTAAATCCAGAAGGGAGTTTTGGGCCTGTTTGTCCAGGAAGGATAGAAGCTCCATCAGGTACAATATTTGTCCAGTTATTATAATTCATATCAAACAAATAATACTCTCCATTTGCATCCCACAATCCTATTCTAAGCTTCCCATCATTGCCATTCCAAGTATATCCTGTTATAGGTTTGTAGGCATTTGGAAGACTCTGAGCTGCAATAAAACCACAACTTAATGTAACTAAAATTATACTAAATAAAACTACTAATTTTACTGACCTCATTTTATCTATTTCTGAGGATAAAAATATTTATAAATATAATGTATATTTTTCTAAATCTATAAGAGATTAAATAAAAACAAAACATTTAAAAACTATAGCTTCTATAGCTACTATAGATTAAAATGTCAGACATAACAACAATTCAATTAAGTAAAGAAACAAAAGAGAAAATATCTTCATTTGGAGTTAAAGGAGAAAGCTATGATGATATACTTAATAGAATTTACTCAATGGCAGTCAAAGTTCAATTAAGAGAATTTTTAATGTCTAGCAAAGGATTTATTCCTATTGAAGAAGCCATTAAAGAGGCAAATAAGAAATGGCCCAAGTAGAGATTTCTGAGAGTTTAAAAGATGAGATATTTAAAAAATTCAAAGAAGAATCAAAAACAATATTTAAGTTAATGAAGTCTCTTGAAGAAAATCCACATAAAGGTAAATTATTGGCAAGTATTGATGAATTAGTAATTAAAGAACTAAGATATAATTCCTTTAGGTTTTATTTTATTACAGATGGATATAAATTAAGAGTTATGGATGAAACAGGTCTTAATGATTTATTAATAAAGTTTGTCAGAATGTCTGATAAAAAGGATCAGCAAAAAGTAATTAATGAAATTAAAAAAGTCTTATCTAAACTAGGTCCTGAAGGACTTAGTTAGTTTCTATCTTACTTCTAATCTCTAAAAGTATATCCCTATCATGAGGAATTATATTAATCATCTTAACATCATCAATCTTATACCATTCCATTCCCTTTCCCTCTTTTAATTTAATCTTCTTTTTAGGATTATATTTCTCACAATATACATAGATAATATCACTTTCATTTATCTCTCTTTGATATATTAATTTAGGGTTTTCTAAGGTATAATCTAACTCTTCAAAACACTCTCTTACTACTGCTTCTTCATGAGTTTCTCCTTCTTCAATTCCTCCACCGAAAAAACTCCACATTCCAGGAGATCTCGCAGCATCATCTGCTCTATGTTGTAATAAAACTCTTCCTTTATCATCATATAGAATAACAACAGAAACATCTCTTTTCATCTTATCCCTTAATAACAATTATTGGTTTTAATTTAGCAACTAAAGCTCCTAGGTTGAGTTCATCACTTACTCTAACTACCTCATCCACATCCTTGTACACTTCAGAAGCTTCCTCAACTAATGACTTCCAACTCCCAGAACTCACCTCAATATTCTTCTTCTCAAGATCTTTTTTAATAT
>DYHK01000002.1:3443-11638 GCA_020724205.1 Candidatus Aenigmatarchaeum sp.
AGTGTTCTAAGGGCTTCATGTCTAGACATCACTCTACCAGCTCCGTGTGCCGTCGATGAAAATGATAATTCCTCTGCTTTTTTTGTTCCAACAAGTACATACGAAGAAGTTCCCATACTTCCTGGAATAAATATTGGCTGTCCAGTCTCTTTATATTTTTCAGGAAGCTCTTTTTTTCCAGGTCCAAAACTTCTAGTAGCTCCCTTTCTATGTACACATAAAAGTTTCTTCTTTCCATCAACAATATGCTCCTCAAACTTTGCAATATTATGGCAGATATCATAAACTACCTCTGCCTTAAAATGAGGAAAAACTTTTTTTAATCCCTCACGACAAAGATAAGTTAAAATTTGCTTATTACAGAATGCAAAATTAGCAGCACAGCACATTGCAGAATAATACTTCTTGCCTAACTCAGAGTTTATAGGAGCATAAGTTAACTGCCTGTCAACTAAGTGCTCGTTTCCATACTCCTTATCCATGTGCTTAATATAATCTGAAGCAATCTGATGCCCAAACCCTCTAGAACCACAATGAATCATAATTACTACTTGGTTCATCTCTAAACCAAAAACCTCAGCAGTTTTTTTATCAAAAATTTCATCAACACACTGTATTTCTAAAAAGTGATTTCCGCTTCCAATACTTCCAAGCTGATTTACACCACGATTAATAGCTTCAATAGAAACATTTTCAGGATTAGCTCCTTCCATCATTCCACTCTCTTCTGAAAATAAGTAATCTTCCTTACCCCCATAACCCTTATCAACAGCCCACCTAGCTCCCCTAACCATTATCTCTTTCAATTCATCTTTAGTTATCTTAACTCTTGTTCCCTTACCAACACCCGAAGGAATCTCCTTATACAATTGCTTTGAGATCTTGCTTCTTACCTCTTTATTATCAATATCTTTTCTTGTTAGGTTTGTTCTCAATAATCTAACACTACAATTAATATCATAACCAACTCCTCCAGGGCTTATTACTCCCTCTTCCATATTAAATGCAGCAACTCCTCCTATTGAAAATCCATAGCCCTGATGTGCATCTGGTAATACAACAGAATACTTTTCAATACCTGGAAGTGTAGCAACATTCTCCATCTGAGAAATACACTTATCCTTTTTCATGTCTTTTAACAGCTTCTCCGACGCATAAATCCTTACAGGAACATTCATCTTCCCGTGCCTTTCAACCTGATAAACATCCTTAGAAATTTTCTTTACTTCCATTAAAAATAGTATTATTGAGCATTTATATTGCTTTTGATTGCAAGATATAAAAAAGTAATGTGTAAATATCTCTGAAATCCAAGAGGTTATAATCATATTTAATTATCAAGTATTATCTTAACTGAATATTACTTATAAACTACATTTAATCTAATATAAAGTAGTTAAGTTTGGAGAAATTATGTTATTTACAATATTAAAGGTTAACTAGCATAAAATTTGATATAGTTTATTTTAATGAAATGCTATCTTCTCTTCCTCATTAAGAAATAAACAGCACTTATCATCAATAAACTAACAATTACATTAAAAAAACTAAAGAAAGGAAGCGAGGTTTGTGTTGGACAAGGGAACTGCCTCTCTCCAGACTTACACCAAGTCTGTGTAGAATCACTTACTATTCTTCCATTTACATCCTTTAAATTAGCAGTCCAAGATAATACTAAAGTTCCTCCATCACTGCAAGTATTCTGTAGGGGCCTTGTTATAACATCACAAGTTAATATTCTATCAGAAAGATCATCATTACAAGGATTTCCCTTAACAAAAGTCTCAACACAATTTCCTCCTCCACTTGAAGTTGCATTCCACTTACACCCACAATTTCCATAATAAACACAAGCATCCTCATCAACATATCTCGCATGACAGAATTGAGCAAGATCTCCATCTTCATCTCTTATATTTGCTCTTTGTTCAATATAATTTTTTATTCCCTCAGGAATTTGTGCACTTCCTCCATAACTCTCGCAAGTTGCTTTAGTCAGGAAATTGCTACACGAATTAATATTAAGTGGCTCTTCTTTTACACAAACAGAACTTGCACTAGCTCCATTGCAAACATATCCCTCTAAACAGCAAGTTGTTTGTGGATTCCCTGTTCCAGAAACTCCATCTGCCCTATAACAGCTTGAAGAAGCATTTGTCAAAGTAGTTCCGTCCCCAAACTCATTCCAATAAGGGTTTCCATTATGAACCTCACACACAGCAGCTCCATGTGTATAGAACACAGTTCCATCCCCGTCAGAATAAGTCACAGCTCCAAAAACAAAACTAAAGCTGAAAGCTAGAGCTAGTAAAAATACAATTCCCTTTATTAAATTTAATTTATATTGCCTCATAACCTACTCTTAGAGCTGCAAAGTGTTCTCCTTCTGTTAAGAATGTTCTATTAAACTCTACTACTCTACTGTAATTTCCATTCCATTTTCCAAGAAGCTGAGTCTCGTATGGTTTTCCAGGATCAAATGTCCACTCAAACCAGAAGTTATAACTAACATTCTGATTTGTATTCGGCTTTGGAAGATCATAACAATGTAATCTATTTACTCCAGAGCTCACATTATAATATGCAAATCCGCTACTCTGAGCCTGAGTCTCATTCTTTGTACAATTTGCAACGAAACTCTGATTAGCATTAAAGTAAACAGGGACTCCCTGAGGAATTACCTCTCCATACTCAGGATTTGAAATTATTGCAAATAAGTTTATTCCCTCTTTATACACTAAAATATCTGTGAAATCCATTGCTCTTTGTGGAACTCCTCCAGACACATTCTGCTCTGTTGCAGTAGCTGTTATTGTATAATGTGCCTGTTGTGAGTAAGAATAAGTTGTATTACAGTTATTTCCAGTTAAGCAATTATAGAATGTCTTAACATCACTAGTTCCAACAGCCCCAAAATCCCATCTTATACTTAGATCTCTTGAAGCACTTGATACTTGTTCAAAATTAATTGTATCGTTAATACTATATTTTTCCCACTCATTTATATTATCTCTTTTTACAGGCTTAACAATTTCTATCTCAGGAGCCTTATACTCTTGACAGCTTTGTAAGTCAGCATCACAAACTAATCCAGGTATACAGCTATCTTGAAGACCATAACAATCACTGCACTGACATCCCTCTCCAACCTCACATATTCCATCATAATCGCACTTAAAATCCTCGCATAACTCAGGAGCCCTACATACTCCATCTGCACATAAAGTTTCTCCCTCCTCACATCCACTTACAGGCTGACACTGTCCTGTTGTTTGATTTAGTATAGTTCCAGGAGGACAGCTAACTCCTCCAGCAAAAGCAGATGAACAGCAAAGATCAAACGCATAAATATTATTTGAAGCTAAATGAGAATTTATAGAACCTGACAGGCTAACAATTAATTCTTCATTTCCAGAACAAGCTCCTCCAGATACAACACGACACTTCAAGTCCCCATAGCAAACATTAACTGAATAAGACTCACGTTGAAAAGCAAGCTGAACATCAACAGCACTTACTCTTCCGTCACTATTAATATCAGCTCCAACACATCTTACATCAGAACTATAATTTGAGAGTAATGCACAAGATTGCACTATGGTAGAATTAGGAGAGTATCCTGTTGCATGCGCATTTTTAAAATCATTTAATTTCAAGACAAAATTTCTTTCATTACATAAATGAGGGTTTCCAGAAACAGAGTAATTCTTTCCAAATATTTCATTATAACAAATCTCAGTTGTATATCCCGAAGCACTAGAGTTCCAGACAGCTCCATGAGAATTAACAGCAGAAGATAACCTTAAAATTACCTGAGAATCATCACACGAATTTGCAGCACTAATAAAATTAATATTTATTAATAGTATTAATAAAAAAGTAAGTATTCCTAAAGCTAAAACTAACCCTCTTTTCTTCTTCATTTTATACCCTATTTTATGCTCTTTAATTTATAAAGTTATTGATGATGTTTATCGTACAATCCTAAAATAGGTAAAAGATAGAATTAGTATTAATCTGGATAGTGTAAGCTAATAATAAATGGTAAATTTTCACAAGAGAAAATTTATAGTGGTTAAGTTAAAATAATTAAATTACTTGTTTTATTTTATAATCTCATCACACGTCCAGTACAACCTGACACTTCCAAACTCCACTAATTTTCTTTACAAACATATCATTATAAGTCACAGCCTTTATTGAAAGTCCTACAGGATAATTCTTAATCTTATCTCCATACAACTCTCCGGTTAACATCATATTCTTATTATCTATTTTTATTTTCAATTTACTTACAAGAAAATCCTCAGCATCAACAAGAATAATTGCTCTCTCTAATAAATTATAAAGCAGAGAATCTAGGTCTTCACCACTAACACTTATTTTTTTCTTTATCTTGCTCTTAACTCTTCCCTTATACATTGCATTAAATGTAGCCATAACAGCATTTTCAAATACCTTGTTTAGTGTTTTTCCGTAAGCTACAAATTTAATGTCTGCTGTGTGAGGTAAAAACTTAAACTTATTCATTCTTTTTCCCATACAAATATTTTTATCTTTTTAGGAGAATATATCTGCAGTGTAGAACTTATTGAAACCTCTTCAGAGACTATTTCATTTTCAGTATAATAGCTTGAAGCCCTCTCAAGACTGCATATCTGATTTATCTCACATATTCTGTAAGTATACATATATTCTGCAGGCATAAACTGATTTATTGTAGAATTTATTTTTTCATTTCCTTCCTCATCATTGACAAGTACAGCCTCTCTTAATTGAGGGTCTGCCTGAATCTTATTAAGAATAATCCTTTCAAGCTGAATTACCTCTTCTCTTTGGTTTGGTTTGTGAACCTTCTGAACATAAATAAAACTCAGGACTGCAACAATAAGCATTATCGCTATAAATGCCTCAATTATTTTTACAAGTCCTTTTTTGTTTCTCATTTTGAAAATTAATAAGTTATCACAGTAACACTTGCCTGCTTTATATCAGCTGTTTCATTTAGTATTTCAATAGACATGCTCTTTGCAAAGACACTAACTCCTTGTGGGATATTATTGCTTATATCAAACTCAATCTTTTGAAAATCAAATATTTTAATTGCAAAATCACTTCCAGAAGGAACAATTTCTTTTCTAAGGTTATTATAATCATTAAAGTAGGTTGCATTGAATCTTTCAAGATTCTTTCTAGACCACACAGATTTTTCAGATATTTTTCCAAGAATATAATCTTCATTATTAATATCAAGGAGGTGACAGTTACTAAGTTCATCCTGGTTTGGGAGAATTTCGTCTGAGCAGTATAGAGTATAAAAAGTATCTTCATTCTCAGGAAGAGTAGAAGTTTCTATTCTAATTTTATCACTAACTATCTGGGACTTAAGGATATTATCTTCCTTATCTTTTACGAGAAGATTTCTCTCACCATTACACTTAAGACCAATAATATTATCAATTTCAAAACAGCCCGCGCCCTTTGAAGCTCCGATAACATCAGGATCATTTATCTTAATAGAAACACTAGACAAACTTGTAGATAAATTATTGTCAACATTTAGGAATACAAAATTTGTTGTACCCTCATTTGAGGTTTGTTTGAAAGGATTGAAGATAACTATTAGGAATATAACAAAACCCACAAATATCACAAATGAAATAATTATTTCAACATGCATCTGCCCCTTTTTATTTTCCATATTCAAAAGAGTCAATCTATATATTTAAATTAAGCGATGAAATAGGTTAGTGTAGCTAAAAGTTATAATTTATATGATAATTAGATGAAGTATGCAAATGTAGCTAAAATCTGTAGGGAGTATGTTAGTTGTCAGTTATTTAATGCTTAATATGATATAATTTAATCTCATTTAAAGTAATTGGGTTTGGTAGAGTTATATCATTTACAATATTAAGAATTTACTAGAATGAATATTTTTTATCACGCCAGAATTATTTTTGCTCCAGTAGAGATTAGTACAGCCATAGCAACCATAATAAAAGAGTGTTTGATTCCATACTTTACACTTCCCTCAGCTAACTTTCCTATTACAAGTCCTGCAAATAATCCCTGTGTCACAAGAAGTGCAAGGAAGGCAAATGAAAACTCAGCAGGATTAACTCCGCCACCTCCTAGACCAATTCCTCCAGGAGCTCCGGGAATTGCAGCAGATGATCCAGATAATCCAGAAATATTTGCAGTCATAGGCAGTATTTGAATCTCCATAACAATCATAATGATAATAAATATAAAAAAGATAATATACCCCTCAACAACTATAGAAGAAATTGCAGCTCTTCTCTCAGATTTTAGTTTTTCAATTTCAGATACACTTGATGCAACAGACTCGAGAATAGTATTAATATTTCCTCCTGTTTTTTCAGCCTCTCTTATAAGAGTAATTGCTCTTATTATTGTTCTGCTGTTTGTATCATATGCAAAGGTTTCAAGAGCTTCTTTTACTGGAATCCCTAACTCTATTTGGTTTGCAAGCTTCTCAATATGTGGACTCAGACTCCCGAAATTTTTTGCCTTCATATTTACTATGCTCTTACTTATAGGAGTTCCAGAGTCTACACTCTCAACTAAACTTCTTGCAAATTCTAGGAACATTTCATCCTTTTCCTTTTCCTCCTTTGACTGAAGGATAGAATTAATTACAAAAGGAAGAAAAATTATAAGAATACCGACACCAAACAAAAAATAGAATATATTTGTATTTTTTATTTCAGGAATAAGATAGAATACTAAAGAGAGCCCTATAATTAAAATTCCTCCAACAATTCCAAATAATATTTCTTTTTTTAGTTCCATTATACTCTTTTCTGATTTATTTTTAGGAAGACAAGGAAGATTAGATTAATTAAAGCTACTATTGAAACAACAATTAAAGTTAAAATAGGTACAGGCAGACTAAAGCCTATCTGGCTTATATTGAGCATAATTAAAAGAAGCATTAATAGCATAGGAGCTGCAATTACAATACTGATGTATAGGTTCATAAAAGTTTCAGCAGATTTAGTCGCCTTCTCTCTTTTTAGACGGTATTCAAATAATAATGTTTCAGCTCTTTTATGAAGATATTTTGAGAGATCTCCTCCTGATCTTATAGTTGTAGAAAATCCGTTGAGAAGTTCAGCCCAGCTCTTGCTTGGACTAGCCATTGCTACATTTCTCAGTGCAGTAACAAGGTCATAGCCATAAAGATTAAGCTGATTCATAAGCTTCTTCGCCTCCTGTCTTACAAAAGGATACTCTTTGTTTAAAGCTATAATTTTGAATATATTACTAGGTTCTATATCTGCCCCTGCAATTGCTGCCATCTGTATTGTTACAAAGGGTAGCTCGTAGTCAACTCCTCCCTCAATAGAAGATCTTTCAAGTGAAGGATATATATACATTGTAAGAAAAGTAGCTATAGGAAACAGAAACATTAGCCATATAAACTGCACAGTTTTAACAAAAAAATCCTCGTTTACAACAAGATACGGAGGAGTTAAACTAACACTTAAGAGTATAAAGAATAGAGAAGCGAAGATTCCTATAAAAAAAGATATCATGCTTGTGAAAAGCATTATAGAAACATAACTGTTGACTAACATCTTAAAATTTCCTCTTTTAAGAGACTTTCTTAGTCCATTAAATCCGTATTTTGTAACAAGGCTGTTTGATATTTTTCCAAACATTCTGCTGGAGAGCACTACGTAGAAATTAGGCTTTTGAAACTCATTTTCAAAAACTTCTATAGGCTTTCTTTTTTTCTTTAAACTTTTAAATGCTGTCTGAGAGATGTTAAGTTCTCTTAAATATCTTGGTTTATCCTTCTTGTTTATAGCAACAACATTACTCGAAAAATCTTCATTGTAGCTTACATTAACAATACCCTCAACATGCTTGATTGGTTCAGTGTCTTGATTAAGTTTTTTCAGCATATTTACATTCTCAGCTAGTTTTGGGACAGAATCATTAAGAATTCTTATCTGGTTTTTTATAGATGAAATAGCTTGGTCAATAACTGCCTTGTCCTTTGGACTGTAGTTATCATACTGGTAAATCAGTTCCTTTAATCTAAGAGTCAATTCTTTCTCTCTCTTTATATTTGCCTTAAGCATTTCAAGACTCATTTTAACACCTCTTTCATTTTCAGACTTGCATCAACAATATACTTCTTTATCTTGTTAAAGCGTTCAAGA
>DYHK01000002.1:11648-21524 GCA_020724205.1 Candidatus Aenigmatarchaeum sp.
CTTTTTTTGCATAGCTATCTTCAAGCTGATCAACTGCCTCGTCCATAGCGCCAATTACTTGTGCTAAAAAATCAATCTCCTCTCTATTAGTCATTTTAACTATAATAAAAACACTTTCTGTGTTTTTATTTGTTTCTTTATAGAATTACTGAACAACAATACCAAACTGTTTCATAACAGCCTCAGGGTTTTTGTAATACTCATTAACTATCTTCTGGATCTGGTTGAAGTCAGAAATCTTTCTTCTGTACATTTCATATATAAGCCTTGTTCTTATAAAAAATTCTCTCTGGATCTGCTCATCACTAACTCCAAATCTTCTTTTTATCTTCTCAAATACCTTGCTATCTTTCTTGAAGTAAAACCTATCATCAGCAGGATTCCACACAAAAGGAGTGTTTGTTATAGCAACTCCATTTGGATCCACATTTATTATCTCAACTATTGAGCTTAATCTTCTTGTATGCTCTTTTTTTACAATTGCATGGTTCATAATTGCAACAGCGTCTAGAGTATTAATAAGTGTCGGAGACAATTCTATAGGTGGGGTCTCAAGTCTCTTAATAACAGTATCAACAGAATCTGCATGCATAGTGCTTATTGAAGAGTGCCCAGAAGCCATTCCTTGGAATAAAACAAAAGCTTCCTGACCTCTTACCTCTCCAACAATTACATAATCAGGATTCTGTCTGAAAGAATTTTTTAATAACTTAAACAAATCAACCTCTCCAACAGTTCCAGTTCCTATAGCGCTTCTGGAAACACTTGGAAGCCAATTTTCCCTCGGCAAGTTTAATTCTCTGGTATCTTCAATACTTACAACTCTTGCTTCTGGAGGAATAAAAAAAGCAATAGCATTAAGTAAAGTTGTTTTTCCAGAAGAAGTTCCTCCTGCAATTAGTATATTAAGCTTATACTGAACCATTATCCAGAAATATGCAAGCATCTCTGGGCTTAGTGTATTGAACGAAAGTAGTTGTACAGGATTCCAGGGTTGTGCTGTGAATTTTCTTATTGTAAAAGTAGGTCCCTTACTTGAAATATCTGTTGTGTAAGTTGCATTAACTCTAGATCCATCAGGAAGAGATCCATCAAGTATAGGTGATGCATAGCTTATGTATCGTCCAGCTCTCTGAGCAAGCTTCTCAACAAAACTTGCAAGTCTATCAATAGAGTCAAATTCAATATTTGTCTTTATGTTTCTGTATATTCTGTGTACAATATACACTGGAGTATTAACTCCATTGCACTCAATATCCTCAATAAAGTAATCATTAAGAAGAGCATCAATCTCATTCATCCCAACAAAATCTCTGTAAAGATAATAAAAAAGCCTCTGATAAAGATCCTCATTGACATTTAAATTAAGCTCGCTTATAAGAAGTTTTGCAGTCTTATCAAGATATTCAGTAACAGCCTGCTGTGTTTTTTCAACAACAACATTTACATTTATTAGCTCTCCCATTCCCTCTTCAATCTGATTAAGAATGACTCTCTCTTCTGGAGTTATAAGTGGCTCTTCAATATCATACCTAAGCTCTGATATTTTTTTATCCCAGTATATATGAATAGTAGTATATGGAGATGTTACAGTATATCTTACATCAACACCTGTTTTATCCTTCACTAGTGGAAGCTGAGGAATCGGAGGACTAGTATCTATATCAATTTTCATTTTAATCACCTTTTCCAGAATAAAGCAATATTTGTATTTAAAAGTTGCTAGTTCTCATACAAATCAATATTAACTAAACTATCAGTTAACTCTATATCTCTTCCTTTATTTTCAACAACTAAATTATATGGAGTAGGAGCATTATTGAATCTTTTGATATCTTCTCTTCCAGAATAAGTTAAATTCATCTTATCTGAATAGTCAATGCTGAGTCTTACCCTAAATCTGCTTCCGGATTTCTCAGTAAGAACTACCTGGTTTGTTCCTGGAATTTTTACACTATTTCCAAGTTCACTGTATTGGTAGGCACTCTGATCAATAACAAAAATAATATCATCTCCAGTGCTGTTTACTACAAGCTCTCCCTCATTAATCATAACACTCATAATTCTCTTATTAGCAACTCCTCTTATCTTTACATCTTGGATGTTATTATCAAGCTCATTTAGCAACTCCACTGTCTTTGAAATTGTAGCTCTATCCTTCTGTTTTTCTATAGCAGGTGTTGCAAATGCAAGAACTGCTCCAATTATTACTAAACCTATTAGAGTGTAAATAACTGTCTCCACCCATATCTGTGCTCTTTTATTTTTTATTTTACCTAGCATTTTACAATTTCTGCTTCGTCTGAAGCCTGACACCTATTATTCTTGAATACAAAACCTACTATTGCTCTATTAGCCTTAATTCCATCAATATAATAAACCTTTTCTCCTCCTGCTTTTCCAGGAATACTAAGTACCTGACCTAAATTTATTTCAGGATAAATACTTCCGTTTTTTACATTATAGGATTTTGAGTTTATACCATCATCAAGAATAAAATAAATTTCATCAGTATTAATATTTCCTCTCTTTATTCTTATAGTTGTATTTTCTTCTCCTACAATATCTCCATAACAAGTGTCTTTTTCAATAATAGTAAGCATTCCAAGGACATCTAAACAATCATCTCCCTTATCCAGATTATCTCTTGTAAAGTTTATAATTGTAAATGATAGTATGCTTATTGCAGTTATTGTTATGAGAATTATTAAAACCGTACTTACAATTTCAGAAAGCCCTCTTTTTCCTTTCATAACAAATTCATCTTCAGAATTTAAACACTTATTTCTCTCTTATCACAGATATATGCTACTTCCTGTCCATTTTCTGTTCCCCTCAGTATTGGAGAAATACTTACAATATCTGATGGTACATCAGGAAGACTCTTAGATTCAGAAGGGGCTAGATTTATTGGCGTATTATACTCAATCACCTCAATTCCCCCACCAGAATCTACCCTCATCTGAATATTATAAACAGGAACTCTGCTCCCAGTGTTAGTTATACTCAAACTGCCATCATCCTCATAACTTACAGATAAAGAAACATCGTCACATGCAGTGGTGATTGTCTCTCCGAATTTTTCAACACCGCTTTTTACAGTAAGCCTTGCCCACATAAAAATTATAAGTCCAAGAACAAGAACTATAGAAACAAGCAAAACCGTCGCAATAACAGGAGATATACCTCTTTTTCCAATTGGTCTAATCATGATTATTTAATAATCCATATATTATTTAAATAGCTTTCTATGTTTGCGAATATAAAATAATTCTAAAGATTATTAGTAATTTAACGTAACTAAAATTGAAGAGGTATATAATAATTAATGAAAAGTAAGCAAATATTCAGGGGTTATACTATAATTTTGTTTATTTACTATTAACTTATATAAATGGAAAAATTTCCTTAAGGAAATTCTTAATGGATAGTTAAAATTATTTTTAGTAGATACTCAACAGCTTTCTGTGATTAGGAGTTTCATTCTTAACAACTTAGTAAAATTTAAAATTTTCTGAATTAGAAAATTTATTTGTTTTAATTAACATTCAGGATTTATCTTATCCACAGCCCTGAATTTCCTGCACTATTGCACTATCACTGCAAAGAACAATAGAGTCTTTTCTATCACTTGATTTCTTGTCAAATATAAACGGAGTAATCTGTATTTTTAGTATCTTCTCATACTCTCCATATTCAAACCTGTCAGTATACTCAAACCCAGGAGACATAGGAGCATTAAAGTAAGTATATCCTTCAGTATCAGTCGCACTCCCTGTTCCAAATATACTTCCACTCCTGCTCTTTAAGTCATAAATAGGGACAGAATTAACACTTCTATTGGCAATTTTTACATTTACTCCTTCAACGTCAAATAAACCTTTATTTTTAAAAGTTATATTTATTATATTTAAATTTTCATCACAAGAGTATTCATTTATTACAAGAGAGACATCTGAAGGGCACTCAATCTTCTCTTTTGGGACATATATCTGAAGCCAAGTGTATACAATAATACTAAGACTTATAGCAATAACTATTAGCATTACATAAGAAATTATTTCACTCAGACCTTTTTTGTTGTTTTTGATTTTATTCACTTTATTCTCCAGTAATTTCTCTTAGGACAAAGAAGAAATTTTGTCCTTCTGCCAGCTTAAATTGATATTTTTGATCAGCTACAATTATTATAATTACTCCATCTTCTGGATATTCCAGTCTTCTTATATCTACTTCTCTTGTTTCAACTGTTACTGTTGATCCTCCTATAGATATATCTCCTTCAGCTCTCTGGTAGACAGCAGCATATATTCCTTCATAATCTCCATATATAAAATAGACATCTGAGTTCTCTCCTATATATTCACCATACTGAGTTGAAAAATTCTGAAGCAGATTAGCAATATCTTCTGAATTATAAATTCCATAATTAATAACAGATTCGCTTTCAAGATCAAGCTCTTTTGAAAGCTCGTAAATCCTGGTGTTTTCAGTTTTTGTTATTAACCTGTTTGAAATTCCAGCTAAGCCAAGGATAACCACAATTATTATTACAGCTGCAACAAGAAAGAATTGTCCCTTTTTTTCCATCACCATATCAAGAGTAAATTAAGTAAGTTTAAATAAGTTATGGGATAATAAACAAGTTTAATCATCTAAAATTATGGCAAGTTAATGATAATATGATTAATTGATAACTAGCTTGTTAATAACTTAGTGAAATGTTTAAATTTTCTCCAATAAAAATTTGTTATGAGATATTTAACTTATAAGTTAATCTTTTAATTGAATAAAATTAGCGTAGACTCGGAGATCTGCCTCCCAAAACCAGACAGCTCCCTTTATTCTTTCTCGGTTCTGCTACCCTATAAGCACCATGTTTCCTGTTTAGGGCTGCTTCGATCAAGATCTGACCCATTTCGCAAGAGCACGATCGAATAGGACAAAACGTCAACGTCCAAATAAAGACTTGACTGATCCTAAGTCACTCGTCTCCTTGCAGCCTGCTTAAAGCTCGCGAGCAAATGGCACAGAGCTAACGTGCCGGCCTAGTCTACATTATTTCCAGAAATCATGTCTTTTTAAGTGTTTTGATTATTATAATGCAACCTTAAATCTTAATTTTTGTATCTCTCTTAGATCTAAGAAATACTCTCGTACACTAGAATATAAGTGTTTAAATTGCTTACCTTTAAAATCATCTTCAAAGATTGGAGATGTTAAAAGAATATACTCATGAAGAACATAGTTCCAGATTAGAGGATCTTCACTTCCATTTAAATTTAAATCACTAAATTCCTCTTGAAAAATTCTTGATATTTCGCTCATCTTTTCTTAAAATAAATTATAAGTTTAATAATACTAATAATTATGCCTATAAAAAGTAATGCATCCAGGACAATTACAAGATTGCTTATTTTAGAGTCCTTTAAGTATTCAGAAGCTCTCTGTATCGCATCAGAATTGCTTTCTTTTTCCTTATACATTACAGCTCCATCTTCCTCATAGTAAACTCTTGTTTTTTTATCCTCCTCTCCAAGTCTTATTAATCCAAGAGACTCTACTCTTGTAGTGCTAGAATTTATTCCGCTTGATTCAACAGGCCTTGTAACAGCTTCTCCAGCATTATTTGATATAGTATAAGTTACAGTATTCCCATTGCTTGTAACAGGATATGTATTTGTGCTTCCAGTATTACTTCCTTCCTGAACATATGTATAAGTATTTGTTGTTCCACTCTTACTTCCTGTGACAACTGGCTGAGTGCTAGGAATTACTCTCAATGTTTTAGATGAAGTAACTGTCTCTCCATTAAAGAAGACAGTTGCAATAACACTATAATCTCTCGCACTTGTATTTTTTGGAATAATGAAACTTATCTTTTTTACAGCAGAATCATCATCTCCAAACTTTTCAAGATCCATAAGATCTGATTTTAGATTTAGGTTTAAATCAGAATTTTTTAGTGTAAAGTAAACATCATCCTGATCATCAGCACCAACATTTTCAAGTTTTACATCAAATATTACTTCCTCTCCTGCCTGTACCTCCACTGGCTGGCTCTCAAACTTATTTATCTCAACCGCATCATCAACCCTTTCTACTCTTATAATCCTATAATCAGTATTGCACTGCCCATCTCCCTCAACATAAACATAAACTGCAAAATCATTATCTTCATCAATATCAGAAGGTATTTCTAGCTCCAACTCAAAATCTTCTCTGTCTCCCTCATCAATATCAACACTAACTTTAGAATTTTCAAGCTCTTCATCTTCAGAAAGATCATAGATATACGCAGTTACTTTAAACTCTTCATCATCTTCAAGATTATTTCTTATACTTCCCTCAACACTTATAGTTTCCCCAATCTCAAACTTCTCATTCTCTCTAGGATCATCTAGGTCTAGAACTATACTACTATTTTTTGCCTCACACTTCTTTGCATCATTAAAGTCAGGAGGAAGTATAAAATTGCCCACATTAATATTTACTATCTTACTATCTTTTCTTCCAGTATTATCTTCAACAAAGAATTTTACTTGATAACTTCCGCTTTGATTGAAGTTAGGAGTCCAGCTAAATGTACTTCCATTGAAAACAGCCCCGCTTGGTAAATCTTCAGCATAGAACCTCTTGATATCTCCATCCTGATCACTTCCACTGATTGTAAATGTAACACTCTCATTCTCACTTACACTTATATCATTAATATTATCAAGAACAGGAGCATCTGGAGCACTAATTACTATAGTTCTGTTTTCATTAGAAAAGCCAGAATTTCTTGAATCATCACATTTTACATTCCACAAATAATTTCCATCTCCTAGGCTATCTGTAGGTATAACTCCACTAGAACTTCCATTTACTAAATTAATATCAACACTTCCAAAACTTTCTGAGTTAATTATTAAACTACATCTCAGGCTTTCAGAATTATCACTAACACCAAACCTGAAATCTATGTTTCTTACATTACTTATATTTCCATTTGCAGGGCTTGTTAAGCTTACAACAGGAGCCTGAATATCTGCAGTGTTTGAAATGCCCTTTGTTTCCTCTCCACTATTAAATGCTTTCCAATTATCAGCTCCATCCTCACTTCTTCCAATAGATCCTGTTGAATTTAAAGAAGGAACCTCTTCATCCCCATATGTAAGCTCATCAACAATTTCCCCATTACATAGCAATTTTATTTCTCCGTTTGCACTAAATATGCTTGATAGCTCAATAACTCTGAAATCTCCATTCTCAATAACTCCCTCTAAATTAACTGTCTCATTGTTAACATCAAAACTACACTGATCTAGATTAAATTCTATATCTCCTGTGTTGTATAATTCAACCCAACCTCCGTCAGTGTTAGAAATCTCATTAATTAGTGCAAGAGACATTACTATAATATTAAATTCTTTAGTATCGCTATCATCTCCATCACTCACACTTACACTAACAGGATAAATTCCCTCATCTCCCTCTTCAGTTTCCCAAACTCCCTGATCATTTAATGGGCTAGAGAAAGTATATTCCAAATCATCTCCCTCAGTGTCTGTTGCACTTAGCAGATTCATAACACTTACAGTATGCCCTGCAACAACATAAACATCATCTACCTCTTCAAGAAGAGGAGCATCATTTACAGGCATAACATCCAGAGTAATCAAATTTCCTTCAACATTATTTACTCCATCTGAAGCTCCAAATCTCACAAACAAGCTTCCAAACCAGTTATCCAGAGGAATAATTCTGAAAATTTTTTCTGTAAAGTCATAAATTATATTAACATTTTCAGATGACTGATCAACAATATAGAAGGTTACGTTTCCAGATTCAGGATCTGTAAAGTATCCATTTAAATCAACTTCTAACTCAGTATCTTCCTGCCATGTAAAATCAGGAATATCCTCATTTAGTTCAGGAGCGTCATTTATACAGTTCTTTAATTTATCAGTAGAGTTTATATTTATTAAAGCATCAGAATCATCACAGTCGTTTCCGCCGACTATAGTAGAATCAAATCCATCCCCATCTAAATCTGCAAAGTCTCTCCCATTACAGTCCTGATCAATTCCATCATAAGGGATCTCAGTCCCATTTGGATTTATTAGAGGATTATCATCATTACAGTCATTATCAAAAAACCCATCCCCATCTCTATCCTGTCCCTTTATTGCCCAGTCAACAGAGTTTCTGAACAAGTCCCTAGTATCTTCAGTCCAATACTGGCTTTCTGTTAATCCAAAGAATAAACTTCTTCCGCTTGTTACCCTTCCATTTAACATTGTAGTGTTCTTTTCAACATAAGCTACAACATAATCTCCATTTACAAGGTTTCCGAGAAAAGTTACAATTTTTATTCCAGTTGGTTTCTGACCACTTAGTTTGTAAGCACTTATAGCTCTCTCATCATAAGCTGTAAAACTCTCAGGAAGCCCATCAGTTATAGAAATATTATTCTTATTATTATTCAAATCTAAAATACTTCTTGTTATCTGACCCAAATCCTTGCTCCATCCCCATCTCTTATCACTTCCGCTTTGGTAATAGTATTTTGAGTTTACTATAACAGAATTATGTTCGGTAAGCACATCTTTCAGCTCTTCAACATAAGCGCTTCCAAAAGTTGTATCTCCTACAAGAACAAGTCTGTACTCTGAAAAATCAGTTGAAGGTATCTGGTTTTCAACAATTACATCATAAGAATACCCAAGCTCGTTTAATACACTAATAATATTCTGATCAGAAAAAGAGTTAGACTTTATAACATATGCAACATCTTCAGCACTTGCAGAACTAGCTAGTGCTATAGAAAACACTAATACAAATACAATTCCAAGTATTACTCTTGATGTTTGACTCATTTCTTTGTCCCATTATAACTGTGTTTAATTAACACACTCTCCTTTTCACTCTCTTTTTTTCTTTTTCCTGAAATATAAACTAACACTACAGCAATAGCAAGAAGAATAATTGTAGAAATAACAAGAAGAAATATAGGGCTGCTTAGTATCTTGTTTTCTCCTACTCTTGTATTTGAATTATCTGGAAGACTTCCCTTTTCATATACATTTAATATAATATTAGATGCTAATCCAACTCCGCTCTCATTTGCTTCAAGAGGGTTGAATGTAACTCTTATTTTTCCCTCATACTGTCCTGGTTCAAGATCAGCATTTACAGTAAACTTTGCCTTTTTTTCTTCATTAGGGCCAAGTATAAACTCACTATCTTCAACTTCCAAACTTTCCTTAAGAACTCCCTCAGCAACAAGGCTTATATTTATAGAAACATTATTATCATTAATTACCTGTATAGACCTATCAAGACTATCTCCCTCTTCAAGATTTAAGATCATTCTGGCATTTCCAATCTTTCCAGTTACAGCCATTACACTTGAAATTGAAAGGATGAAAGAGAATAACAATAATAAAAAAAGAAGTCCGGGTATAACCTTGTAATATGTGTTTTTTTCCATCTTTTATTTAGTGCTACTTTAGAATTAAATCAATTCAGACAGTATTTAAGCATTATTATATCAAATAACATAATTTTTTGTAGTTACTAAATTCAGATGAAAAAATTGAAGATGTTCTTCTATAGAAGAAAGAATAATGCTTAAATAAAATAATGAAATGAAGCTAAAATCCATAAGTTATAATCATATTTAATTAGTAATAATTATTTTAACTGAGTATTAACAATAAACAGTTCAATTTCATTTAAAGTAATTAAGTGTGGTAGAATTATATTACTTACAATATTAATGAGTTATTAACAGATCTTTTAATCAAACTCTTCTCACTTCACATCTCAGAGTCTTCCACTCTCTTACTGGATTAGATCCAACTCCATATGCTAGCTCATCGTAATTATTAG
>DYHK01000082.1 GCA_020724205.1 Candidatus Aenigmatarchaeum sp.
AAGCATTGAAGAAAAACATTTTATTTATTTTTTCTTTTTTTCTTTTTTTATCTTAGTATTTTTACTAGATATAAACAAGTTTGTAAATAACATAATTTTACTAAACTTAACTGCTTTAGATGAGGTTAAAGTGAGGCAACATTAATATTTGTTTATCTAATATTTAATTAGGATATAACTTATGGATTTTAGTTAACATATATTACTTCTGATTAACATTTAAATCTCAAATTCAGAAGGTTTTTAAGGCAAAAAAAGTTCTTACTTAGATGAGGAAAATAGAAACTAAAGAAGTTATAGAGAGGAGAAAGACAAGAACTAAAATTCTTGTTGGAGGACTTATGATTTTTCTCCTAGTTATTAGTACAGCTGGTTATGCTTTTTTCAATAATCCGAGTGTAGAAAGAGAGAGTATTAAGTACAATGATATTAGGTTTGAGAGAGCTGATAATGGCTTATGGGTTTGGGAGTTTGAGGGACAGTCTTTTTACAATTATTATAATCCTGAAGAGATTAACTCTTTTGAGCTAAGTTTTGATTTCTATCCTACTCTAAATGATTTTTATGATAAGCCCTTATATTACACTTCTGGAAACGAGGAGGCAATTAGTATATTACTGTATGATTTAGGAAGATATTCAAGCAGGTCTCAAGAAGTATGTTTGGAAGGAAGAGAGGCAAATTGTAGTGAAGATCTTATTGTAAAAGACTGTTCAAATAGTATACTTGTTTTTGTAGAATCTGAACAGCCAAAAGCTTATAAAACCAATAATTGTGTTTTTATTGAAGGTAGTTACGACTACCAGTTAAAAGTAAGTGATAAGATAGTGTATCAGACTCTAGGAGTTATTTGAATATGGAAAAAACAAATAAAAAAGAAAAAGTTATAGAGAGTAAGCAAGATGAGGCTATGAATAAGGAAGATGAAGAAAAGACACTTAAAAGGACAAATAGCCAGGCCAAGTGGCTTTTTATCATTATGATTGGAATTGTAGTAATTGTTTTTGCTACTGCATGGATAATTAACGAGTCAAAGAAGTTTGATTATGTTGGTTTTACTTTTCAGAAAGAGAAGTTTGGAGAGATCCCTATATTTACAGGACAGATAACAGGGTATAATGTAAAGGGACTACCTATGAATTTTAAGCTTGTACTAAGAGAGGATCCTAGAAGTTCAAGTATTCCTTTAGAGGGAAATTTGAATGTGAGAGTAGATTCTACTCCTTATATTGCAATAAATCTTAGTTCTGGAATAAATGACTGTGGGGATTCTGTATCTCTAGTATCACTAGGACAATTTATGAGTAATACAGGCATTGGCATAAAGAGTGCTGTAACAACAAAGGAAGAATCTCTAGAGTATGCTAGACCTCTTGTAACTTGTGACACCTCAGGATCAACAGTATTTATACTAACAGCTGGAAATGAGTCAAAAATAACACAGGATAAAGAAAACCCAGACTGTTATGTTCTAAGTGTAAGTAACTGTGAGACTCAGAGAGTTATAGAAAAGCTTCAGATAAGCATCCTTGATTCTATAAATAAGGGCGAAATTTAGTTTTTTATTAAATAAATAATAAGAAAGATATAATCTTAATAATCACATAATGTATACTTAACTTAATCTCTTAGAATTTAGTATTCTAGTATTTTTAACAGTTACCTCTCTTTTTAGAGATAATTTAAATACCTAATAACAAATTTTAATTAGATAAAATTTGAACATTTACTTAAGTTATTATCAATCTATTTACCAAATTAATTAATAACCTAAATAAAAATCAATCTACTACCCATCATATAACTTCTGGATTTTAGCTATATTAACTAACTGTTTTACTTTTTTTCTTCTTAATAATTCTGTATATGTAGTTTATATCTGTATAAACAGGAATATCCTTTATTTTAAATAAAAAGACTGTTAAGAACCAGATAACGACGACAAATATAGTGCTTAAGACATACCAAAAGAACTTGTGTGTGAAGTCAAAGGCAAGAGAGTTACTTACAAACATTATTGATAAGATTATTATCCTTAGTATATTAAAAATTAATAGCAAAGTGAATGAGAATAAGAGTGAATAGATTCTCTTTTTAACAGGAAGTGGAGTTGCTAGATTTAAAATTAGTAATAGATAATAAGCAGCTCCTGCAATGCAGGCGTCTATTATATTTATCTGATAGGTCTGAGATAAATGAATTAGTATTGTCCTTTCTAGTAATTCTGTGGAATATAATGTATTAAGAATAAAATATGTTGGGTAGATAGTTTGTGGAGTAAATATAAAATAAAATAAGAAGGCATTACCAAGCCCTAATAGAGCTATAAGGAGATATCTAAAGAAGATTAGGTAGGCTTTATGCAAATGAATATTAAATAACATTAAATATCTAAGAAAGATTAAATTAAAAAGTTAGCTATTTACTTCTTAGCAATTCTTACAGCAATAACAACTATTAGAACAACTAGGATTATGTTAAGAGCTGCAATTACCCAGATAAACCAGTTTCCACTTCCAGTTATGTTAGATATTGAAAATCCAGTAATGAATGAGCTTGAAGCTTCAACAGGAACACTTATTCTTTGTTCAGTTATTAGACCGTTGTAAACTGCCTGAACTGCGA
>DYHK01000083.1 GCA_020724205.1 Candidatus Aenigmatarchaeum sp.
TGAATTTGCAACAAGTCTTAGTGCTTCAGAATTCCTGTAAAACCCTCTTGCTTCAGCAAAAACAGCCTTAGCAAGTTCTAATCTCTCACTTCCCTCACCTAACTTATATGCGCCAGGATTTTCTCTCTCATCATACTCAGGATCTATATCAGATTCAACTTCAGGAATATTACTAATCATATCTTCAATTTGAGAAACAGGATTACTAACAGAATAATCAGCTACTCTCTCTATATTCTTTTTTAAAAAAGGTGTAGAGAGGTTAGATGTAAATACTCTATCCGGTGAATGATTATCAAACCTTAAGTTATAGCTAACTAAGACTTCAAGCTTATTATTACTATCATTTTCAATATACTCAGAAGACCTACCAAAAGCCTCTATTGGAGTTGGCCTCTGCAAGGATCTATTATGATAGCTTAATCCAGCCTCAACAACTCCTCTTCCAAGATCACTTATATTTCCAACAGTATTACATCCAGCACCTGCTAAAGGAATCAAAGCACCAGCTATATATGGAACTAATCTTTTTCTCCAATCCTTTTTTTTAGCTTCTATTTTCATTTTAATGTATTAATTATTTAGTGATGAAAAAAGTCTGAAATCCGACAAAAAATTACCATGGATAAAAAGAACCATATTTAAATCTTTCGGTTATTTCAAGTAAGCTAGAAATCATAAAAATTTTAAATAGTAAGATTATTTCTGTAGAGTATGAAAATAATTTCATTACACTGCGATTATATTAAATTCAAAGCTCTAAAAAAAGCCCTGAAAACAGCAGAATTACAACCAGAAGAAGAAGGTGAGAAAGAAATTAAGGATTGTCTTGTAATTTTAACAGCAGTAGAATCTTCAGACAATGAAAAAATAGTTGAGGAATATATAAAAAACATAAAAGACCTAGCTTCAAAAGTAAATGCAAAAAATCTCGTCCTTTATCCATATGCTCACCTCTCAAGTAATCTAGGTAATCCAGATCTTGCAAAAAATATTCTTGTTGAAGCTCAAAACAAGTTAAAGAAAGATAAAGAATTCAAGATAGTAGAGCGTGCTCCCTTTGGTTTCTATAAAGAATTTGAACTAAAAGTTAAAGGACATCCATTATCTGAATTATCAAGGGAAATTGGTGAGAGAGACATAGGAAAGGAAAATAAAACTGAAACAAAAATAACTAAAGAAGAGGTTTATGATCATGAAAAACTTCTAAGAGAAATTTCAAAGTCAAAATTAGATACTTCAAAGCTAAAAGACAATGATCACAGAATCCTTGGCCAGAAGCTTGATCTATTCAGCTTCAATGAAGTAGCTCCAGGAATGGTCTTCTGGCACAATAACGGTCTAGTAATATACAACGAGTTAGTAAAATATTGGGGAGAACTTCATAAAAAAGCAGATTATAAAATGATAAAAACTCCTCAGATAATGGACTCAAAACTTTGGAAGATTTCAGGTCACTGGGACAAATACAAAGAAAATAATTTTTCAACAAAATATGAAGATCGTGATTTCCTGGTGAAGCCGATGAATTGTCCAGGAGCAATGCTTGTATTCAGAAGTAAACAAAGATCATACAAAGATCTGCCATTAAGAATGGGAGAACTAGGAATTGTGCATAGAACAGAATTATCCGGAGTATTAACAGGCTTGTTCAGAGTAATTCAATTCACGCAGGATGATGCTCATTTATTTTGCACTGAAGATCAGATAGAAGAAGAAATAAAAAAAATAATTAATCTTGTAGATCAAGTATACAAAAAATTTGGGTTTGAATACCATACCGAATTATCGACAAGACCTGAAAAGTTTATAGGAAATATAAAAACATGGGAAAGGGCCGAAAAAACTCTTGAAAGTGTTTTAAAGAAAAACAAGATGAATTTTAAAATAAATAAAGGAGATGGAGCTTTTTACGGACCAAAAATAGACTTTCACATAAAAGACTCTCTAGGAAGAACATGGCAATGTGCAACTATACAACTTGACTTCTCAATGCCAGAAAGATTCCAGTTAAGGTATATTGATAAAGATAATAAAGAGGTTCAGCCAATAGTTTTGCATAGAGTAATATTTGGAAGTGTTGAAAGATTCATAGGTATCTTACTAGAACACTTAAATGGTGCCTTACCAACATGGTTATCTCCAGTTCAAGTAAGAGTAATTAACTTTACAGATAGAAATAATAAGTACGCAGAGAAAGTTATAAAAGAACTTCAAGATAAACTTCCAAGTCTAAGAATAGACTCTGATCTCTCTTCAGTTCCTCTAGGTAGAAAAGTAAGAGAAGCTGAAATGCAAAGGATACCTTACATAATTGTTTTAGGAGATAAAGAAGAAAAAGAAAAGACTCTCGCTATAAGGCGCAGAGGATCTAATAAAATATCTTCAGAAAGCATAGAAAAGTTTATTAAAACAATTGCAGAAGAAATAAAAGAAAGAAAATGAAATATCATCTTAGAATAATAACTAAAGAAAGTGCACTTTATTATAATCCAGAAATACCTTCAGAATGGACTCAAAATAGAAAAGAAAGAGAAAATTATTATAGTAAGTGGTCTGCAAGATCAGCTCAACAGAATTTACAAAAAGAATTAATTCCTCTAAATGAGCACA
>DYHK01000084.1 GCA_020724205.1 Candidatus Aenigmatarchaeum sp.
TTCACGCCTAGATTTAATTAATCTTACACTCTCACCTTAATAAGTAATAGCTAACATATAACTTATGGATTTTAGAGTTATTTACTTATTTCTCATCAATCAAATTATAACTCCCTGATTTTACTCATATTAACATAATCCTCCTCAAGAAAAGATTTAAAAAGAGATTTCTCAGTTAGATTATAGGTTTAAATTATTATCTTTACATGTAGAGTATAGGTTTTTAAACTAACAATTTTTAATACTAAAATGCCAAGGAAGAAAAAAGCTGAAAGCGAGAGTGAAGTTGAGAATGTTGAAGTTAGTGGTAATGATAATACTGAAGTAAAGAAGGGGAAAACATCTGATAGGTCTGTACTTCTTAAAGAGCTTAAAGAAAAGGCTAAGAAACTTGCTGCTAAAATTGAGAGTGTTGATACTGAATCTATTAAGGAAGAGCTTGATAAAAAACGTGAGACTCTAGTTCCTCTTGAAGATTATGTTAAGACAGGAATTCATTTAGGAACAAGAGTTATAACTCCTGATATGAAGAAGTTTGTTTACAGAAGAAGAGCGGACAGTATTGGAGTTTTAAATACTGCTTTAATTGATGAATATTTAAAAAAAGCTATTGAATTCATAACAAAGTACAATCCTGAAGATATAATTTTAGTTTGTAAGAGAGAGTCTGGATGGAAGGCAGCTGTTTTATTTTCAGAAATAACAGGCATAAGAGTATTTACAAAAAAATATCCTGCTGGGATGATGACTAATACTCAACTTGAAAATTTTTACGAGCCTGAATTAGTTATTATATGTGACCCTTGGATAGATAAGAATGCACTTGAAGATGCTGTAAAAACTAATAAGAAGAGAGTTATTCTTGCTGACACTAATAATTTTACTAAGGACGCTGATTTTATAATTCCTTGTAATAATAAGGGTGCAAAGAGCCTAGGGTTAATATTTTATTTAATTGCAAAGGCCTATCTTGAGAAGAGAGGAATGGAAGATAAACTTCCTTCAATGAGTGCTTTTGTAGAAGAAGACTTACAGGCTATTGCTGCTTAATTATTTCTAAATAGGTTTAATTTAAATAATCCCTAATAAATTTTCATTAGAGAAAATTTTATCATTTAAAGTTGTTCATGTAATAACTTACGGATTTTAGAATTATTAACTTATAAGATTTTAAGAACTATAGTAGCAAGCTAAGAGATAAAGCAGTTACTTTAATTTAATGTGAGTTTTTCCTAATTTGCTAAATGTTAAACTCCTATTAATTTCTCCATCAAATCCTGCTTCTAAGAATCTTTGATAAGTATATGCTAAACAACCTTCCCAATAAGACTCTCCTTTTCTTTTTCCTTCATAATATGCTCCTCCCATAAAAACAAGGGGTTGTTTAAACCTTGATGCAAAAGTAAATACTTCTTCCCAATCTAACTCTGAAGGAGTTGGGTCCTCAAACTCTGTTTTAACTAAAAATTTATTCTCAATATTTCCTTTACATACTCTTAATAGATTTTCCAGATTCTCATCAAAAAAAATTTCTTCTTCAAAAAGTAAAAATGCCTTGCCCTCTGTTGATCTGAAAAAGTTATCTCTTCGTCTAATATACTGCTTATCTATTAATGAGCTTAAAAAGAAGGGATGAACTGCAATAACTAAAGGAGTTTGAGATGAGACAGATGGATTCTCTGGTAATGAATAAATCCCTTTTTGATATTCATATAATTCCATTTTAATATTTTAAATTAAACACTTAAATAACTTCTTCTTTGTGTAATTATTAACCTTCTAGTAGTAACAAATAGAAAGATTTATAAAGTGTTTAAATCTTGAAAAATTATGGAAAGAGAAACACAAGAACAAATTGAGGTAAGACTTAATGCTGCTGAAGAGGCACATTTAACTGAAACAAGATTAGAGCAAGATAGAAACAAATCTGACGGTGTTACTTATGGAGTCGGAAGTTTTAATGTTACTACATATAGTCATGATGATGCTGTAAGGGCAGCTTATGAAGAAAGAGCCCATAATTATAATTAATTTTCACCGAATAATTTTGAAAACAATCTTGATAAAGAATCATCTCCTGCTACTTGAATAAATTTATTTTTAGGTATTGGAAAGAATAACTGATTAGACTTAGAAGATCTTTTTGTATCTATTCCACATTCTAAAACTTTTGAAACTGGAATCCAATACCAAGTATTAAAACCAACTTGCTTGTTTGAAATAACAAACCATGTATTAATGTTAAATCTTCTTTGAATTGAAGAGTATTTTTTTGAATCATAGGCATCTATCGGATATTCATTCTGACTTATTTCTTTGTATTTTACATCAACAAAAATAAAACCAAAATAAGGAATTAGTAACATAAAATCTGGACGCTTTCCTCTTAAATCTTCTTTAAAGAATGAAGAAAAGGTCTCGGGATCTTGACTTATGTAGATATAAGGAATTTTATGTTTCTCTAGCCACTCCTGAAACATTTTTTCTGCTACTCTTCCTTTTTCTTTATTCTCTTCTGAAATCATTAATTAGTGTAATAAATAAAGTAAATAAATT
>DYHK01000085.1 GCA_020724205.1 Candidatus Aenigmatarchaeum sp.
ATATTTAATCCAGCTCCAAAGTCAATCTTGAATGATCCAAATACAGGATCAACAAATGATTGTCCAGGAAGGATAGCATCTTCATCAGAGTCGTCAGCAGCAACACTTACTTTTATAGTTGTCAAAGATGTTGGACCATTATCAAATGTTACGTATGTACCATCAACACTAGTATCATCTTCTCCGAAAGTTACTGTTGACTGGTTTGTGAAAGTTACTTTTTCAGCACCAGCAATTAGAGTAGCTGTATATTTCAAGTTGTTTTCATCAGCAGTGTTTACAGCAATAGTTAATCCATTTACCTTCTTTGAGGCAGCCTCGTTAATTTCCTTTGTTTCTGTGTTTCCAGCAGCATTTGTTACAGCAACTGTAGCAGATGTGTCTGAAGCAGAAATAAGTTTTACAGTGTAAGTACTCCCTCCTATTGTTACTGATTGAGAGTCAGCATCACTACTTAAAGTGAATTTTTCAGCAGCTTTTAACAATACCAACTTTGTAGAGTCAGTATCAGCAGCTACTGTGAAATCCTGTCCAAATAATGTTATCTCTTCTCCTTCAGTATCAGCGTGAGTAAAATTAATAGCCTTATTGAAACTAACTGTTGCATTGTAGATGTTATTAGTTTGTGCACTACCATCTGGAATATCTAATCCATATGAAGGATCATCCGATGTTGTAGGCATCTCACCATAAATAACTCTAGGAGTTGAACTTAGTACAATAGAGAATGTTGCTTTTGCATCAACATTTCCAGATATAGTTGAGTCCTTTAAGACTGTTGGTAAATCTGAATCTGTTACAATGTTTCTTACAACGTTCAAGCTATCATTTACGTAGATTTTTTTACTTCCGTATAGTTCCTCACTCTCTCCAGTTACTGAAGGAGTTCCTCCTACTCCGATTGTCTGACTTGCTAAAGCAGCATTAAGGTTTGAACCTACATCTGTTGCAGCCAACATATCAGAAGAAGCAGCACTTGATCCAACAACGACAGCTACATTTGCGCTACCTCCAGACACGAAAGGTGCAGGATAACTAGCAGCAGCAGCGAATCCTAAAGTTGATCCAAGCATTGCAGTACAAGCCAACACTGAGCTGATTTTTCTTAAATTTAATTTCATTTTTTTAACCTCCTTTCATTTCATTAACATTTATTGATACCTTTTTGGATATCGGCACGTCAATTTGAGACAACTAGGGGAGATTATCCCAAGGTTGACTGATTTTGTAGTCCCCTATAGAACTACTGTCATCGGCCAGTATTCAGTGCATTTAGCACAACTAGTAAAATTTTTTTTCATTTATAAATCTTTTTATTTTTTTATCATTTTTAGCAAAAATACCCTCGTATTTTTACTCCTGTTTATAAATCTTTCGGCTAGCCTATTTCAGATATTTTTCACAAAATAGAAACATTTATTAAGATATATGGTATTTATATCCATATATGTTATTTTTGAACATATAACAACATCATATATATTAAAATAGATAACTCGGTTAAAAAATAATTAAAATTTATCGAGGTAAAACAAGAATTATTTAATATGGTAGAAAAAACAAGGATAATAGAAGTATATGAAAAAGGAGGAACCTTCTCATCTGTATTTAGAAAATTTACAGGAACTAAACAAGAGTATAATAAATCAGATATGTCTCTTCTTAGGAAATTATTAAGCAATGAAAAAGCTAGATTACTTCATGTTATAAAACTAAATAACCCAAATTCAATTTATGCTCTTGCAAAATTCCTTGGCCGGGACTTTAAATCAGTGCGTGAAGAGGTTTTATTACTTAAAAAATTTGGATTCATTGATCTTGTTCAGAAAAAAGACCCAAAATCAGGTAAGATAAGCTATAAACCTATAATCAATGCAACAACAATTAATATTGTAATAAGGATTTGAATAAGAAAGAAGTAAGTTAATACCTCTAAAAGCCATAGATTATATATGAGAGAATTAGGTTTGTTATACTTAAGATATTAATTTAGTAATAGCTTGTATAGATGATCAAATTTTATCTTATTAAAATTTGTTATTGGTTATTTAGGTTATAGCTGATATACTTTAATGTATATTAAACTACTTGATTTTACAGTATTTATGAAAGCTGGCTGTTACATATATCTATTTTTAAGTATATACTCTCACTAGTTACTCCGGTGCTGAAAGGCCTGTAGTTACTTATCTTATTTTTATTACAATCTTCCTCACTACCTGAAGATATTGGTTCTATTATATCCTGTCCCTGTGTTGAATTAAGGCTCCCGCTTATTACTCTTACACTATAGTATCTAGTAAAACTCTCATTATTATCACTCACGAAATAACTTGCATCCATTATCTCTTTAATCTCCCTACTTAAGGCCTCACAAGAGGTCATTCCATTAATACATATATTTCCAGACCTACACTCTCTTACTAAAGCTCCTAGATTGATATACTCACTGTTTGTAATCTGACAGCTACTTGTATAGTAAGCCATACTC
>DYHK01000086.1 GCA_020724205.1 Candidatus Aenigmatarchaeum sp.
CCGGATATGATCTCTATGTTTGCCGGTTGCAGCGGCAAAATAGGAACTTGTAAAACGGGTCATTATTTCTTTCTGTTCGCTTTCAGTTCGCGCATAAGCTATTTGTAAGCGCATCATTTGAGCGAGTGAGATTATTCTAATTTCAATATCGGTTAATTCGGAATCGTTAAAAAGCAATCCGTTAATTGATAAAGGAAAATATTGTTGAAAGGTTTTAAGGGGTTGGTTTTGTTTGGTGTTTTGCATACGGTAACTCCATAAATTATTATCGAATTACCGCTTTGATTGTTTACGACAGTGTTAAAAAATTAATGGATTTAAGTTTCCATACTGTATATTATGTAAACTAAACTATTTATTTAATTCCCCCAAATCTAATAATTAAATAAAGGACTATTATGAATATAATTACATAATATAACAGACTACCCTTTTTCTTTAATCGCTTTTGTGATTTTTTAAAACCAAGTTTTCTTTTCCGTCGTTCTTCCTGATCTTGATTAGGATCGTAATAACGAGGTTGATACTCGAATCTTCTTGGTTTGATTTTTTTGAAAAACATATTCTGTTTATAATTTATAATTAAGATTACACTAGTTAATTAAACAAAGCATTTACATACGATTCCGAGTCAAATTCTAATAAATCATCAATTTTTTCTCCAACACCAATATATTTTACCGGAAGTCTGAGCTCCCTGCATAACTGGAATATTATTCCACCTTTTGCTGTCCCATCCAGCTTACTTATAATAAATCCTGTTAATGATATATATTTCGAAAATTCCCTTGCTTGTAGCAAGCTGTTTTGTCCTGTACTACCGTCTATTACCAATAATGTTTCATCTGGTCCATTTTTACTAACTGACGTAATCACTTTTTCTATTTTTTGAAGCTCATTCATTAGATTTTTTTGGTTATGTAATCTTCCAGCCGTGTCAATAATAACAAGATCAATATTAGAATTTTTAGCATGATTTAACGAATCATAGATAACAGCAGATGGATCACGAGAAATTGAATTGAATACAGGCACGTCCAATTTCTTAGCCCATGCTTCTAATTGTTCATTAGCCGCCGCACGAAATTTATCAGCCGAAGTAATTAACACATTATAACTTAATGACTTATAGAGTTTAGCTAATTTAGCAATTGATGTGGTTTTGCCAGTTCCGTTAATTCCAACAACTAAAATAATACGTGGTTTAGAATGAAAAACTTTATCCGACTGTGGCTCATAGATATTTTTTTGTAATAGTTCTTTTAATTCTACTTTTAATAAGTTTTTGACGTTATTGAATGACCTATCGGAGTTGGAAGAAATTTTTTTTCTTATATTTTCTACTAATTCATCAGCTAACTTGCTCCCCATGTCAGTAGAAATTAATATTTCACCTAATTGATCTAAAGTTTCTTCGGTTAGAATTGCTTTACCAGTAAATGTTTCACTCAATTTATTGATTAAACTAGTTCGGGTTTTTTCTAAGCCATTTGTAATTTTTTCAATGTTAAAGTTTTTTAGAAATTTCATTTTTTTTCCATTTTAGAGCTTCATAAGCTCGCAAGCAATATGCAACCACAGAAATAAAACTAAGAATTATGCTTAAGTAGAAAAAGGAATTATACAGAAAGCTAAATCTCGAAGTACCTGAAACAGTAATTATTATAAAAATCCCGATTGTAATTACAGTTATTTTCCCAATCATATTCGATGGTAAGACACGACCAATTTTGTTAGACAACCAAATACCGCCTAAAAAAATCAGAGTATCTCTACCAACAATAATATAGAAATATAATGGTATGATTTCACCAATTAAGTATAATTTCGTTACAATAAGTATAATTAACGCCTTATCGGCTAAAGGGTCAATTATTTTACCAAATTCTGAAATTTGATTTGTCTTTCTAGCTATTAAACCATCTAATATATCAGTTATTGCAGCAAAAAACATTAATCCAAGGATATAATACCTATATGTAATGTTATCATGAATTAGATCGAGTAGAAAGTATAAAGGAATTATGAGCAATAATCTGAAAATACTAATATAATTTGGTAGTGTGTTAATATTATTAAAGATATTCTTTAATGAATTCATATATTATTTTTTAGCTGTCGTAAATTTCTTTTGTGATTTGATTATTTACTGGTACAGGATAATCTCCAGAAAAACATGCAGTGCAAAAGTTTTCTTTATTGTGATCAATCATTGCCTCTAACATTTCATCAATTGTTAAATATTCGAGACTGTCTACCTCCAGGAAATCTTTTATCTTATCAATATCTGTATTAAATTTATTTGCAATTAACTCTTCCCTGCTTGGAAAATCCATTCCATAAAAGCACGGGTATTTTATTGGCGGTGAAGAGATCCTTAAATGAATTTCTTTTGGATTTGCCTCTCTTAAAAGTCTAACAAGCTGTTTAGATGTAGTCCCTCTTACAATTGAGTCATCAATCAGTACAAGAGTTTTATTCTCTAA
>DYHK01000003.1:0-8726 GCA_020724205.1 Candidatus Aenigmatarchaeum sp.
TCTTCACAGGAACAATCTTACTAATAAGTAAAATTCCAAGAAAAAAATCAGAATTAAACTACAAAAACTCAATAATAATTGGTTTGATGCAGTCACTTGCACTACTACCAGGAGTCTCAAGATCCGGAATGACTATCTCAACCTCATTATACTCTGGAATAGAAAAAGAAAGAGCAGTTAAATTCTCATTTCTTTTATTTATTCCTCTTGCACTAGGTGCCTTCTCACTAGAATTATTAAAATATTTACAAGGAGAACTTACGATGAACATTCCAACACCAACACTAATTATCTCCTTCTTAGTATGTTTCATTCTAAGCCTTCTCTGTCTTAACCTCTTAACACCTATAATAAAGAAAGATAAATTCTGGATGTTCTCAGTTTACTGTTATATTATCGGAATAATTACTCTGGTAATTTATTTTATAAAATAATTAGTGACTTCTTACAATTATATCTGTTAAGTGTCTTGCTAATTGATAATATTTATTAGATTCTTCTAAGGTTAATGACTTTCTATTAGAATATTCTTCATAAAGTAAATTTAATCCTTCTTCAGTTTTAGAAAGTCCTGAGTTGTTAGTACATTTAATATAATCAAATACTAATTCTCCTGTTTTAAAATAATTTATAATCTGTAGCTTCCTTCTAATATGGGCAAATAGTGCTTTTGTAAGTTGAAAATCTTTAATACCTCTAAAATAACCATCTAATTCAAAGTTGTCTTTCTCTTTTACATACTTCTTAAGATCTTCTTTTGAAGGAGGATTTTCGCGTAATATCTGTCTTGTTTTTTCAAATTCATGTGTAGAGTAGAGAGTTTTTGATCCATCCTCACTCACAATTGTAAGATACGTAGAAAAGCTATTTCTTTCCCTTAAATATTTAATAATTCCTTCTAAAGAATGAAAGTACTGTGTAGCAAATCTTTCTGATTTTAATTTATCTATCAAAAACTTAATTTCCTCATCTATATTTAACCCTCTCTGATCTTTTACAAAAATCATTGTATCAATATCAGACTCTCCTTCCTTAAATTCTCCCGTAGCTGCACTTCCAAATAATAATATTCCTGCAAGATTATCTTTATATCTATCTAACAAAAATTTTTCAATATTACCTAACGATTTTTCAAGTGTCATTTATAAAATTAAAAAATGCCCCCACCGGGATTCGAACCCGGGTCAAAGCCTTTCTTCGTTTTTCTTCCTTTTTATTAGGAGATGTCGTAAGAAGAACCTAGGTTCTTTTTACACCCGAAAGGGCTTTATGCTTGACCTCTACACCATAGGGGCATATAAATTAATTAAGAATTAAATAAGAAAATACTTTTTAAAGCTAACTACTCCAACAAAATATAAATACTTCAAACAAGATTAAAGAATATGAACAGCATTAGTGACATAATGAGGATGATATGTACAGAAGCTCATGATGGAGATATAGGAAGAGTTCATCACTTTGATGAATCTTTAAATGAAAAACCTAAATCTACATATGACTCTAAAGGAGAATCTAGTGAAGCATTACCTTCTATTGACTATAGATTAGAGTTAATTAAAAATCAAGATGAAAAATATGAGTGGGTAGAATAAAAACTACTTCTCAAACTGACTCATTCTCTCAGCACTTGTAAATGGAAACGGCCTTATATTTGAAACAAAAGTAAGATACCTAATATATTTGTAAGTCTCGGTATTCCAATACTCGCAAAGCTCTGCTATTCCTCTATTTCTTTTTCCAGAAAATACAACAATAATCCAATTAATTACTGAAAGAATTATTATCAATGCCTTCCAAATACCAAGAATAATTCCAGATATTATCAAAACTAAAATTCTAAACCAAGCCTCTCCTCTCTCGCTCATCTTAGGCTTCCCCATATCCATATTTTTTGATTTTTTCTTTGCCATTTTAAAAATTAAACTTCTTTGCAAGACCTCCTATAAATGGAGCATCTTTTTCCTCTCCTGAAAGAGCATAGATCCAAAGTATTACCCAAAGCACAATTACAAATGCATAAAGAACAACCATAATTCCCCATCCAATTATAGGTATAAATATTAAAATTTTAGCTAAAAAAACAACAACAAGCGAAACAATAAAAAGAACAAGACTCTGGCGAGCATAATACATTACGTATCTATTATCTCTTCTGAAGATAAATGCTATAATAAAACCAATTATTCCAAAGAAGGTTGCAATAAATGCGAAGAGTTTTGAGTCTCCATCATCATTAGAATTAACAACCTTCATATTCTTACCACTAGAAGCTTTCTTCACTCTCTTTTTAACCATTAATAAAACAAATACAAAATCCTATTTAAATCTTTATGTTTTTACATAGTAAAAATATGATGTGCTCAAACATTTTTCAAAATATCTTATAACACCAAAAATATTCTTTTTATAAAGAATTACTTAATTTTAAATAATTAATAACAAATTTTCATAAGAGAAAATTTTATCGTTTATCAACATTACATTATACATTAGGGATTTTAGAATTATTAACATTAATTTCTCATGAGCCTGCCAAGATTCGAACTTGGGACCCCTGCCTTTCTTAGATTATTCGATCCATGAAAGATATATTCCTAACGGAATAAACTCATATAAGAGCAGTGCTCTAACCTGGCTGAGCTACAGGCTCATCTAAAATTCTAATAAAAAACCTTATTAAAACTTATCTATATCCTTAAAATAAAAATTACTCAAATATTTTTACACTTTTTAAATCTTTTAATGTTTAAAAAAGCGTATAGATAAGTTTTTAAACCAAGAGTCAATCCCTAGATTACCATGAAAAGTGGAAATCAATACATGGAAGAAGAGGAAGAAGAATTTGAAGACGACTTTGACGACGATGAAGACTTTGAGGATGATGACGATCCTAAAGAACCATCTGACGAATATTAATAGCTGATGCTTCAATAAAATTTCTTTTTATTCTTTAACTTGAAAGAACAAGAATTCTATTATTATTTTTTTTATCAATTTCAGAGAATGAATTTTCTTTGTCAATAAAAAACTCAATAGAAGTTATGTCTCTAGGCACTCTGAGGTTCTCAACTTTAAGTGTTCGCCCTTCTCCTATGCCTACTCCTTCAAAATCATAGGTTGCAAGTACCTTTTCTTCAGAAAGAATGCTTAATTTAAAGCTATCAGAATCTCTAAGACCCTCGTTAATTATCTCCAAATAAAAATTAAGGTATATTCCGCTTTTTGTAGCACTTATTTCCCTAAGAGAAAGATCTGGAAGACTATCTTCTAAGTATAGATTATTTATTGTTTCAATTATCTCAGGAGTTATTTCTTGGTTACAATTTGAGAGATTATACATTATAGATCTTTTATTAGTTGAATGCTTAAAACCTATAACATGAAGAATCTCGTGTAATGCTACTATTGGCCTCTCACAATTAGCGGAATCATAAAGTATAACGCTTCCATTAACAATAACATGATAATTTGAAGCATTTATTATGTTAGAAGGTCCTCCTTTTCCAGCTGTAAAGTGATAATTTTCATTCTGAATAACTTCATCAGAACATGTCACAAAAATTCTTGCTCTTAAAGGACTATCTGTCTCAAAAAAACTTAAATCTATCTGGTCATCAAGAATAATAAAAGCTCTTCTAACTTGAGAGGACTTATACTCATTACATTTAGTGTCTATATTATATCCAATATCTTTTTCACTAAACCTAATATTATTATAAAGAAGAATTCCCTCTGGGTAATCATCATAAGATCCAAGATTATCTCCCTCAAAAGAATCCACTGAATCATTAACTATAAAGACTCTCTGCTCAGTAGGATAAAAAAAATAGACAAAATAAAGAGAAATCACACATAAAAGTATCAGTACAATTAAAGAAATATTTACTTTATTCATATAACTCTAAATAATTAGCTATTTTAAAGTTTGTTAAAAAGTAGTATCTTGCTTAAATCAAGTCTTATTTATAGTTTTAATGTAATATATTAACTAATTATTAGTTTATTACTTATAATCCACCAATCTAGAATACTTAAGTAAGTTTTTACATTAACATTTATAATAGAAAAGTACAGAATAAACATCTAGGAAAATTATCTTAACGAGTCTCTCAAATAATCAAGTCCTGCGACAATTCCTATCAAGCCAGTTGCAATAGCAACATAGCCTGCTCCAGGAATAGTGAATATAATCATTCCCACAGCTACAGACTGTATAAATGTAGTTACCTTTCCGATGTACTTTACCTTATAAGAATCCATATTTCTGATAATTCTTATTATAAATCCAGGTGTTGCTACAATTTCTCTAGATAAACATATAATCAGTAGATAAGCTAAATTAGCATCTATATAATAAAATTTATAGACAAGTACAAGAACTATAGGAATCATAAAAACCCTATCAATAACCTGGTCTAATCTTGCTCCTAACTCTGAAGTCTGTTTCAGTTTCCTAGCAAAGAAGCCATCAAACCAATCAGAAATTGCAGCAATGAAAAAAATTACTCCAATGAGAATCATAGAATAGTCAAATAAGATTAAGTAACCTAAAACAAATCCTAGAATTAGTCTTAGTAATGTAAGAGTATTTGGAACATTAAGAATAAACTGATTCTTAACTTCAGATTTTATTTTCTTTCCCTCATTTCCAACCTTTCTACCAATCCTATTATTTTTGATCTTCTGCTTAATTTTTTCCTTAACCATGTTCTTATAAAATATATATTAAACAATATAGTTACAATATTTAAATCTAATCATAAGATGATTTAGTAAGTTTTAAAAACAGACTTTATCTAAATTCAATAACACATATCATGCCCTGGTAGTGTAGTGGCCTAGCATTCTACCCTGTCACGGTAGCGACCCGGGTTCAAATCCCGGTCAGGGCGTAGCTAGGGCGTAGAAGAGTTTAAATATAATAAATTCTTCTATTCCCAATGATAAAGAAAGACATCTTTGGTCATAAAGAAAGATATGAAAAATGGAAGGAAGAAGTTAAAGAAGGAGGAATTCAAAATCTAACAAAAAAGAATTCTAATATAATTATACAATATATTTTTGATATGGAAGTTGGAATAAATATTTCTAATAAAAATAAAAAAGGAGCTAGGTCTTATCCAAGGCTTAATAACTTAAAACAAAGAATAACTCAAATTTCTATAATGCTAGAAAAAAGAGGCGTAAAAGATATTACTCAGATTACAGAAAAACAATTAATACAATTTTTCTCTGATATGAGAAACGGAACTATAAAAACAAAAAATGGAGAGATTTATAGGTCTGTAGGAGATTATGCAAAAGTATTTACCTCGTTCTGGCATTGGTGGATGAAGATTAATAGAAAAGAAGGAAAAAGTATAGTGGATATATGTGAAGAATTGGATAAAAGTTCTATGAAAACCAATTTTGTTTATATTACAAAAGACCAATTAGATGAAATGCTTCCTTATTTTACAGAAGATGAACAATTATTATTAAGGTTTACTTTTGATAGTATTATTAGAGCTCCTACAGAACTTTTTTCGCTAAGAGTAAAAGATGTATACAAAAGAGAAGGAGTGGTGTGGGTCAATATTCCAGCAGAGATAAGTAAAACTAATTTTGAAAGAAGTTTTAATTTGCTTTATTCAGGAGATGCTATCTGGAAGTATATTAAAGAAAAAGAATTGAAACCAGAAGATTGCATATTTACAATGAATCATAAAAATTTAACAAGTAAAATGCAAAAGGTAGCAAAACAACTTTTTGGAGCGAAGCTTTCTGAACCAAAGGCAGGGGGAAAATTTAATGAAATTACACTTTATGATTTAAGACATTCTGGAACAATACATTTAAGAATTCTAGCACAAAAAACAAAAAAAATTAGTTTAGATTCTATTCGTCAAAGAGGAGGGTGGACAGACTTCAAAATGTTAAATCATTATACTCAATTTATAGGTCTTGACGGTTCAATAGACAAAGATGAATTATTAATTGAAGAAGATAAATCAAGGCTTGAAAGAGATATTGAAAAATTAAAGAAATCAGATAAAAATATGACTCAAAACATAAGTAAGATATTAACATTCTTTAAAGAGAATCCTGAAATTGCACTTGAAATAGCTAAGAGAAATCCTAAAGGGTTAAAAGAAATATTTACTTAATTGTGTTAGTAATACGTAATGTTTTTGTTATTACAATTTGTACATACAAACAGGAGCTTTTCGCTTCTAAGTCAGGAGTGCACTTAAAAACCCAACAAGACATATTACTAAATTAATCTCATATTCTTAGCACAATCCATACAAACATAGTTTTTCGGCTTACCCCAAAAGTCTTTTTGATAAGGATAACCTTCTGAAAATATCCTCTGACATATTTTACATGTAGTCATAGCCCTTTGTTGTTCAACTATTTTCTGGGCAGTAATGCTAGCTTGAATATGAGCTCGTTCAATGGCTTTGCTCTCTTCCCAAGAATTTTTCAAATATCTCTTAATTATCCCCATTTTAATATTGTAATTCTTTTATTGCTTCTTCAAAATTCGAGTAAGGGACAGCACCAGATATAGTCTTTCTATCCCCATTTTTATTTATTAAAACAAAATAAGGTGTTCCTCTTCCTCCAGCAATACTAGCTTCCTGTAAATCATTATTTACCCTAAGAGTTGCCTCTCCATTATCAAGACACTTATTAAACTTAGTAGTATCTAAATTAAGAGTTAATGCATATTTTTTCAAGCTTGCAATATCCAATGCCTGTTGATTCTCAAAGAGTATATTATGATAACTCCAAAATTTTCCTTGTTTATTCGCACATTCTGAAGCTTCAGCAGCTTTTTGTGCCTGAGGATGGATGCTATTAAGTGGGAAGTGTTTATACACTAAGTTTACCTCTCCACTCTTAAAGTAATCACTATTTCTAAAATCAGAGAGAGTTCCAGAATGAGCTCTCTCACAGAAGGGACATTGGAAATCTGAATATTCAATAATAGATATAAAAGCATTAGGATTTCCTAAAATAGGAGCATTAGAATCTTCATAACTATTAGAATCAGGAATCTCTTCATTAGAGTTTTTTTCTTGTAAAGAAGAATTTTGATTAATAGTTAAATTATTAGATTTAATATTATTTATTTCGATAGGTGTTGGTTTAGGATTATTAATTCCTTCATCTTTATCACATATATTATTATCATTTTTATCTAAACAGCATTCAGAACCAACTTGGATATAAGGAGAATTACATTCAAAATTATTATTTTGTAATGATAAATTATTTGTTTGGTTATCACCAAATTTATTCTTGAATATTGTATTGCCAGAGAAATATATTGTTGGTTGAAAAATAAGATAAAGAATAACTAAAACTAATAAAAAAATTGTTATCATAAAGAATTTATTTTTCATTGGCTCTTTTAATTCTTTCATTTTACTTGTAATTGTTATATGTATGTTATATTATTTCCTTTTTATAAATATTTCTCTCTTAGAAGATATGGATGAAATAAGGAAATTACAAGCATCTCTCTTAACAAGTAAAATAAGAATGAAGGTTTTAAAGACATTAATTAGCAAAGGAGATATGAGGCAAATGGAACTCTCTAAAATGATTAAAGAAAAACAACCCAATATAAGTAAAGCTTTATATGAACTAGAAAAAAGTGGACTTGTAATATGTCTAACTCCTGAGAAAAGAGCCTGGAAAGTTTACGGAGCAACAGATAAAGGTAAACAAACTATTGACCTCTTAAACAAATAAGCTCACCACTTCGTGGCTCGCTTGACAGGGATATCGCGACCGAAGGGAGCGAATACTTAATTAGGCAATCCTTTAAACGTAAGACTCTCAGCAATTAGATGTAAGAGATAACCTAAAACTCCAAAGAACCAAAAGAAATAGTGCTGTGACTTAAAGGAAGCTAATAGTAAAAGAATAACTAAACAAATAACAAGAAACTTGAACATGCGTTTAGAATGAAAGAATTTTCTATGATTAGGGTCGAGAGCAGGCTCAATAAAATCAGGAAGAATTGCTGTAGGATACATAGGCAAGCTGTAAATAAAAAGATTTGGAAGTTTTAGTTTCCACAGTAGTAAACCTAATGCTAAACTAAAAAATACAGATAGCCAAATATGTTGATTACGATTCATTTAATAATTTTGAGGATTGTTATCTTGTTTATTTAACAATTCCTTAAGTAGTTTAATAATTTGGATTTGAGATTTTACTAATTCTTTAGAAATTTTATCTATTTTATTCACTTTATTATAAGTTTCAACTGAATTTGAAGCTCCACTTAATAATTCTGAAAGAACCTCAAAATTAAAATCTATCTTAGGTTTAACTTCAAACCTTAGCATTCCAATTTCATCTTTTTGATAAATTCTAAATAAATGAAAAAGATTCTCAAGAGTAACACATTTAGCACCATCCAACCTTAGATTAAAATAATCTTTATTAAATTCAATAGTTTCAATACTAACATCCTTAATTTCTGGAGAAAATTTAGAATATTTTTGAATTAAGAAAACAAAGGATATATAACAAAGATAAATTGAAGACAGATTTATTGGAGATTGGGAGCAACTAATTCTTAACGTAGCTTGTTTACTCATTCCTCCAATTTCAAAATTAAAATTAATCAAACCATTGCTAAACTTTTCAACTTCTCTCTCACCTTCATAACTAGGCAGTTTAAACGTTAGAATAAGATTATGAAAAAACCAGTCAAAAAAGGC
>DYHK01000003.1:8736-16332 GCA_020724205.1 Candidatus Aenigmatarchaeum sp.
ACCCTGCCTATACTTATCAACTAGCCTATAAACTCCTCTGCTTTTAGGATTAATTTCCAAGATACCTTTTCGCTTCATTCTAACACACATAGATTTAGTAGTATTTGGGTTTTTATTTAAAAGAAAGCTTAGTTCTTTAGGAGTACATCCTACTTCATTATTGAGTAATAATTTGTATATCTTTCCTTCAGTTTCTCTTGCTAGAGTATCTCTATTGGAAGAAGTTGCAACTTTACTCATTTTCCCCTCTTTCCCTAAAAATCTTCTTACCTTGAATCCTTAACCTTACAATTTGAGATATAGGAAGTCCAGTCATCATAGACTCATAAATTAATTTATCATAAAGCCACCCAGAAATTCTAACTTGGAGGCGTTTATCTTGAGTCATCTCTTACCTCCTTTAAAGCACGATTTTCTAGCTCAATAGACTCAATAATTTTAAGAAAATAAACTTTCAGCTCATTCCAAATCTCTTCAGAGCTAAAAAGAATATCATTATTACCCTCTTCTATCATTAAATCCTGATAAAACTTATCTCAGGAATAAATGAACAATTTCTCCTAAAAATATAGGGTATTTTAACTATATAAAGATTTATATTCTCCGACGATAGTTTAAATTATTTAAAAAACTATAGTCCCTTTTGAAGCAATAATTATTTATAGAATAATATAGTCCTTAGTAACATGGAGAAAGAAGTTAAAAAAATAAATAGTAGAAACCAAAGAAAGATTTTAGGGAAATTTATAGCATTTATGTTAATTGTTCTTATATTAATAGTAAGTCTAAAATTAAAATATTATTTTTACTTATCAGGAATTTATATGGATTTAGATTTATTAGGTATTATTGGAGTTATTATCTTTTTAGGAATTATAATTGGGACTCTTTCAAAAGAGTTAATTAAAATAAATAATTATTTTATAATTGCAGTTATTTTGTCCTTAATAGTAATTTTAATAGGAGTAAGTTTTTTGTCTCAATTATACCACATTGAAACAGATATAAGTGCAATTCCTACAAAATACAATGCAGGAGATTATAAAAAATTAATAGGAAATGGTTCAGAGAAGATATTATTTTATAAAATAATTTGTAGTAGTACAGAAGAAGAAAAATATCTTGTAAAGAATGATATTTTTATTTGTAACATCACCTCTACATCAACTAAGAAGTATAATCAAACATGGATAGAGGTAACAAAGTATTTAACAAATGATAGTTTTGAAAATACTGGTCAGCAAATTTGTAAGGAGAATCCTTGTCAAATATATCTATTTCTAAAAGATAATGCTAGAGGATTCCAACTAATACCTATTTACGAATCAAATTATGACCAAAGTGAAAAAATTCGTCCTTTGAGTTATTGGATAGAAATAAAAAATCTAAGGAATAAAGGTGAATTAGAAGATATAGAATATGAAAAAATGAGTTTTTTATTAGCAATAATAACTGCAGCATTAATTTCAGTATGGGGTAGTATATATTACGCAAAAAAGATTTTGGAAGAAAATAATAAAGGAAAATAGGCTTATGGGGATAATAAACAAAAAAAGTATTAGAAATACTTTAGAAAATCCTTTCTCATTTGTATTAATTTTTTTACTAATAATTTTAGCATTAGCTAACTCCTTTGCTATTGGGTGTTTAATTTCTGCTCTTATAGGAACAATAATAAGCCTAATTAGTTTAAACCAATTATCACCTACCTTTTTTATAGAATTAATATGCAAAGATTCTTCCTGGAAATTAAAAAGTATTAATTTATTAACAAACATCTTAGGAAGACACATTATTTTTATAATAATCTTAGGATTAATAGTTTGGGTCTTATTAAATCATACAAGAAAAGGTCAAGAATTATTAAGTTTCTTAGATTAATATAATTTAATCATCATCTAACCCTTCATTTAACTGAGCCTCACTTTCATTAAGGAATTCCTTTATGTAACTGGCTGTTTCAAAGACTGTATCTTCTTGAACAAGTTGATTGGGAATTCTCAGAGTAACATACTCCTTCTTAAATGAATGGTAGGTTCTTTTCAAGTCAGCTAGAGCCTGTTTCTTACTTTGGTGATATTTTCCATCCACTTCAATATTAACTCTCTTATCTGGAATAGCAATATCTATGTGTTTATATCCATCCCATTTTTCTAGTTGAGCCTTAAAGCCCATTTTAATAAGTATATTAAAAAGTTTTTGTGCTTCGGGAGTTGAGTTTGCCTTTCTTTTTTCATGCTTATTCTTCAAGTTAGCGTAATCCTCTTGACACTCTCTACAAAGCACCTTCCCATAGTTATTAATTGAATAATTGTATTCTCTATCAGAAATATAACCTCCACAGACAGAACAAACCATATAATATAAAAGAGAATACTATATTTAATTATTTCTCAATAAATCTATCTACATCAAAAATACTATCAAAAAAACTTGTCGGAAAACCTCCTTTGTCTTCTGGTTTATTTAAAAGATAATACCTTTTTTGAACAAAAGTTCTTTTTAATTGAGGATTATAAACTAAAAATATATTTGTAAGAACAAATGCTTGTATTGATTTATTCTCTCTAAAATTAAACCTCATTTGAATTGTGTTTTTTAATTCATGAAATCCCCTTAAAGGGAATTCATTTTCCCCTATATAGTTAAATAAATCGAATATTCCAATAAAATGAATTCCTTGAGAACCTTTAAATTTATTTCTAGCTTTGCCAAATAGCTTTTCAACTTTATTTTTATAGGAACCTTTGATATCTTTAAGTTTAGTCATCTCTATAAATAACTCTTTATTATTTTTTTCAATTAAAGCTTCAGGAACAAGTTTACTAATATTATTAACTGGTTTTAATATTAATTTGTCTGTTTTTAATAATAAATTCTCTAAAGCCATCAACTCAAATAAACAATCTTCAAAGCTTTTGCTTGTTTTTGCTTCTTTTATCCATTCAGAAAAATTCTCAATATTCTCAAATTTAATAAGTATCTCATCTATCTTACCTAAAAAAGGGAAAGCTATATCATTGACTATTTGGTCTTTAGAAATTTCTCCTTTTACATAATTTATATTCTCAATTTCTTCTAGTTGTCTTTTTAACCAATCATCTCCCAAATATTTTCTAATGTTAAAATATTCCATAAAAATAAGTAGAAATTAAGGTTATTAATATTAGGGTTCTATGTTACTTATAATATATTTCACTCTTATTTATAAAGAATAGAATATCATTATTAAAATGGAAAGATATGAAAAAATAGTTCCAGAATCAAAATATAGATATGATATGTTTAGTGGATATGCCTTGGCAATCCAAGTAGCATTTATATTATACTTTCTTTCGATGTTTAGATATTTTGTCACTAATCAATCTCTACCTCCAAAAATCGATTTTATTATTTTACTTATATTATTTTCAACTTGGATTTTTGGAGAAATAATAACAAAAAGATTATTTGTAATAAAAGATTTTATTCCATTACTTTCTAAAAAAGAGAAAATTTTTCTTTTAGTTTTACTTATATTGTGGATTTTGTCTATAGGAATAATAGTTCTTTTATTTATTTCGTTTAATTCAAATCCTTTAGTTAATGATATTTTAAGAAACGAATCAATTTCTGTATTAAAAGACTTAAGTAAATGAATTAAAATAAATTATATAAGTGCCACCAATTTACTTAATTAACAAATAAAGTTAAGCTTTCTCACACGCCCCATAACTGCCCGGTCAGGGCGGTTACTAATTATGAGAACGCTTTATCACCGCAGTTTAATAGCCAGCTGTGAAGAGATAAAGCATGGACATACATAATTACAAAAGAAGGTTAGAAAATACCCTTAGAAATGTCAATAATTCAGAAATTTCTAAAAATAATAAAGAAACGATAATTAAATTTCATAATTTTTGTTTTAGTGAAGGTATAAGTGTTTGTAAAATAGAAAGATACTTATTTGATTTGCATAAATTCACTAAAATTCTTGATAAAGACTTATCTAAAGCAACAAAATTAGATATACAAAGAGTGATAGCAGAAGTAGAAAAGGGAGCTTGGAGTCCCCACACAAAACACTCTTTTAAGGTTATGGTTAAAAAATTCTATAGATGGGTAGCTGAAATTGATGAAAAGAGAGTTTATCCAGAAAATGTAAGATGGATTAAAACGGGTGTAAAGAACTCTCATCAAAAACTACCTGAAGATTTGGTTACAGAATCAGAAGTAAGTCTAATGATAAAAAATGTTGGAAATTACAGAGATAAAGCTTTAATCTCATTATTATGGGAATCTGGCTGTAGAATAGGAGAAATAGGCTCTATGAAGCTTAAGGATGTGAATTTTGATGAATATGGGGCAAAAATAAACCTGTCTGGAAAAACAGGGTCTCGTAGGATAAGAATAGTCAATTCTACCCCATATCTACAAGAATGGTTAAATATTCACCCAAAAAATGATAATCCCAATAGTTATATTTGGATGAACCAAAAAGGAGAACCTTTAAGCCATAATAGATTTTGTACTATTTTAAAGAGGTCTGCAGAAAAGTCTAGCATAAAGAAGCGTATTCATCCACATGGTTTTCGTCACGCTCGTGCAACATTTCTAGCTGGACATTTAACAGAGGCTCAAATGAAGGACTTTTTAGGATGGACTCAATCATCCAAAATGGCTGGAATATATGTTCATATGTCTGGAAGAGACACAGACAATGCTATATTAAAACTTTCTGGAATAAAAATTGAAGAAAATGAAGAAGAAGAAAAACTAAAAAATAAAATATGTGTTAGATGTAAAACAATTAATCAAACAACGAATAGATTCTGTAAATTATGTGGATTTATTCTAGATAAAGAAGAAGCAAATAAAATAATTAAAGAAGACATTCAACGAGAGCAAGCAGACGAAGTAATGAATAAATTACTTAGAGACCCAGAAATTTTAAGTTTAATTAAGAAAAAACTTTCAAATTAATTTTTAATTTTACGTTTAGGAAGTTTTAGGATTCTTCTTAGTACATCTTCATATGACTCACTAAGACTTATTTTCCTTCTATTCAGAGCATTTTTGACAGGTAAGCTCACTCTTAAATATTTATCAACTCTATCTTCGATTACCATGATTTAACATATACATATGTATTCATATATGAGTACATACGACTTTATAAAGCTCACCTAAGCCATTTATATATTAGAGGCAATATTGCTTAAGTATGGAACAAAAAGAAGTGAGAATTCCAGAATGGGCTGAAACAATTATAATCATAATAAAAGAAAAAGAGAAGCCAAAGGCTTACCTTAAAAAGACAAATGAATCAAGAAACACTGGATAATAAAGGGCGATGCTTTAGTCTTTATAGACTTGCTTTAGAAAGAATAGATTCTTGTAAAGAATCAAATAGAAAAATTATACCCTTTCCAAAAATATTTCTAAAGTTATGTGGTTCGTTTGCTATTACTAAAAAAGAATCTTGGGAGATTCTTTTCATTCTTAGAGATTTTGGTCTAATTGAGATTATTCCTCATCATGGAGTTAAAATAAAAGAAAGGGGGAAAAATGATGTTTGAAAAAGAAGAGCAGTTTAATTCAAATAAAAGCTTTGGTGAGTTAAAAAAAGAAATAGAAGAATTAAATAACAATGGAGAATATAGGGAAAATAAAATCAGAGTTATATTATCAAAGAAGACTGAATTAAGAGTAATCTACCTTGCATTAGTTTTGAATGATTGTTCAAAAGTAGGAGATTTAGAGGAACAAGTATATACATCAAAAAGAACTTTATATACACATTTGTATAAATTATTTGCATTGGGACTTATTGAACAGATTCCTATAATTAAGCTGGTAATAAAACCTAAAGAATTATTATCCAAAAAAGAAGTTTTAATTCTTGATAAGTTTGAAAGATGGACAGGAGGATTAAGTGAAAGAAAAAAGAACTACTTTATAGCTAAAACAAACTACTGGGCATTAACGGAATTTGGTAAAAATCCAAATATAATTGACTGGGCTCTGAAACAAGATAAAGAAATGAAAGGGTATGGAAATGAGAACTAGTTATTCCTTTCTTCTAAACTACGTTTACATTAACATTAATGTTTACTATGAAGGTTTTAATCCTTATTTTAGTGGATAATTTTAGATAACTTGCTTTATTTTCACCACCCCTAACCTTGCCCACAAGTATAAGGGTTCTCTTATCTTACTCTCGACAAAAGTGGTTTTTTACCTCACTAGGCTCATCTTTTCACCATTTTAACCCTTAACCAGTATGCGAAGGGGGGTCTTCGCATACACAATTTCGCCATATTTCGAAGGTATAAGCCCTGAAATGCCAGTTTTTATCTTTTCTGTTTGTGTATTTTTTTTCTCGGAGTGGTTAATTATTCTAGTAACCACCCTACCTAATTTTCATATTTTTTATAATTATATAGCCGTTCTTATTAGTAAATTATTTCACACATCTGAAATTTTAGTTTTTTGACCTATCCACTTACCATAGAGCTCAAGAAAGAAGCTATCTGCCTGTACATAGTCTAAATTCTTCTTCACACTTATCTTTACAAGTCCCTTTAAAGAAAAATTGTTCATTACAGACATCATAACAAGAAATTCTTTCATTATTACACATCTCTTGCTTAATAACTCCTCCTGTTAAACTTTCTTTAAGGACAATTCCATAAATTATGCCTCCAATAATTAGAGCTATAAGAATTACTATACTTAAAGCAATTAAAGTATTTTTTATCCATCCCATATTAATCGCAAACAGTTTCAAGCTTATATTTAGTCACAGTTCTAGTTCTTTTAACATCCTGGTACCTTATAACGTCTCTACAATCTTGTTTTGTTGGAATACTTACAATTTGATAAAAGCAAGACCCAATATCTTTATTAGCATCTCCTTCAACTCCTTGACTTTGAATCCTGACTGAATTAATAACCCTTTCTTGAGATTGAGGGTAGATAAATATACTAGTCTGAGTTGATTTAAAATCTTCATTTGTTTCAGTTAAAGAAAATAAGTGTTTTACTGTCCATGTACCACTATTTGAACTATCAAGGTTTCTTAAATCAAGTGAGCAAGAAACGCTTTTATCTACACAGTATTTAGTTTTGTCAGAACAAACTCCAAAAATGAACTTATTACACACTTCTTCATATTTATTGCAAGTATCATAATCAAAAACCTCATTTTCAACCGAATAAGCTAAATTTATTGTATCACACTCCTGGTCTGTGTATGGAACACTCTCATAATAAGTCTCTTGCTCATCATAAGGTACTTGAACATCCTTACAATTGCTCAAAACCTCCTTTACTACATTTCCTGAAGAAAGATAAGAATTAGAAAATAAAAATATACCAAGTAAAATTACTATTATAAAAATAAATATAATAACTCCTGACAGCACCTTTTTATTGACTTTAACTTCCTCCTTATTCTTATCTACCATCTTCTTACACAACAATAATGTGGAATACTCATTTATATATTTTTCTATAATATTGTGGAATGAAAAGAAACTTCAAAGAGATTAGAAAAACTATCCTTAAGGTATTAGGTGATGGAAAATATCATTCTTATGGAGACTTAGAACGTAA
>DYHK01000003.1:16342-20211 GCA_020724205.1 Candidatus Aenigmatarchaeum sp.
AAAGCCAATACAAACTGGAAAACTGTTCGTGACCATTGTGAAAATTTAGAATTCTTCGGAGCTTTAGAGTTAAATAAAGAAAAGGGTGTGAAATTAACGAAACTTGGGGGAGAATTATTAAAAAAGTAGAATAGTTTTAAATATATAAAGTGATAAAATTACAAGTATATAGGTTTATATGTTATTGGATATGACAATAAAAAATAAGAAATTATTTGGAATTTTGTTAATTTTGCTTATTATAATATCTGGTTTCTTATTATTTAATCCCTTTGAAAAAACCTATATAGAAATTATTAAAATAAATAACTCTTCTTTTATAGAAGTAGATACCTCTCAATTTAATAAACCATCTATGTTAAATTCAATTAGGAGTATTTTTAGTTCCCCATTTGAATTAAATTATTATGAGCTCTATATTGAAGACAACACCGATTATTCTGAAAGAGATAAATGCAATCATACAAAAATAATTTATAACATGAGTATTGATGGAGAATATTTTAGTTTTACATTTGATGAAAACAAAAAGATAAATTCTTTTAGGTCTAATGTAAATCACGAGTTAAAATTAGAAGGGATAAGAATAGAGAAAAATGTATTAGAATCGAAAGATTTTGAAGTTTGTCCATTACCAAAACCAAAATTTTTTATTAAACCAAACTTATGGGAAAGCTTAGTTAAGATTATAATTTTTATCTTTTCATTTTTTACCTTAATAATACTTTTAAAGGAAGTTAATAGTATATTTTTTAAATTAAAAGAGAATACTAATAAATAAGATGATAGAAGAAGTTCCAGAAAAAGTGTTAATAGAGTACCAAAAAGCCCAAGATTCTGCTGAACATTATAATACAATGATTTGGATTCTCACTCCAGTTTTACTAGGTTTTTCAATATCCATTTTATATTTGATTTTTTCAAACAATTACAATCCAATATTTAATATTTTTCTTTTAATATTTGGCTCTTTTTCTTTATTTTATTTTAGTCTATTAATAGAATCTGCTAACGAAAAGAAATTGCATAAATATAGAATTTGTAAAAAAATAGAAAAGGATTACAAGTTTTATGGAAATAATAGAGGTATTGAAAGATTATATTTAGCTAAGAACATTATATTTAATGGAATGACCTTACTTAGAATAGCTAAAATAGTTTTATTATTTGTTTATATTTTCTCTCTTCTCTTTTTTATTTTTGGATGGTCCTTGCCAGAATCATCCAACGCAGCTTTAGTACCTGGAATATTCACTATTGTAGCGATAATCTTAGCGTTAATACTTGAGGCGTTATATAAACTAAATTGCCCAACTAAATAATTATTTAAACCTATAAAATAAGGTTATTACTTAAATATGGCTGAAAAAGTAATAGTAAATATAAAAAGCTTTATTGAATACTGTAAAAATAATAAGAACGTATACTATGTTACAAATACAGTTGGAAAGTATAATATCATGTTAGATATTCATGTTAAAAACACAGAAGAGTTTAGAAAGTTCTTATTTAACCTTAAAGATTCTTATGGAGATGTTATTTTATTATATGAATCTTTATTTGTCTTTGAAGAATTAGCTTTGTCTTATATTCCTCCTGTTGTTTTGGAATGATTATTTATTACGTTTAAATAAACTTATTAAGTCTTATTTCCATGATTTTGTATGGAACTTGTCAGGAATTTTAAGGCTCTTAGGAAGGGAGATATTGAAATTGCTGGAGGTAAGGGAGCAAGTCTTGGAGAGATGATTAACTCTGGAATTCCTGTTCCTGAAGGATTTGTAATTCTTTCTAATGCTTTTGAGAGATTTATTGAAGAAACTGACTTAAATGTAGAGATTGATTCTATTCTTCATAAAGTAAAACATGAAGATATTAATAGTGTTGAAAAGGCTTCTGAGGAGATAAAGGCATTGATTCTTAGTTCTGAAATGCCCAAAGATATTGCTAAAGAGGTTTTAAGGAATTTTAAAAATCTAAACTCAAGTTATGTTGCTGTTCGTTCATCTGCAACATCCGAGGATTCTGCAAGTGCTGCTTGGGCAGGACAATTAGACACTTATCTTAATACTACTGAAAAAACTTTATTAGAAAATGTGAAGAAATGTTGGGCTTCTTTATTTACTCCAAGAGCTATATTTTATAGATTTGAGAAAGGGTTACATAAAGAAAAAGTTTCTGTAGCTGTTGTTGTTCAAAAAATGGTTGAGTCTGAGATAAGCGGTATTGCTTTCTCTGTTCATCCTGTAACCGAAGATAGAAATCAATTAATTATTGAAGCAGGATATGGTCTAGGAGAGGCAATTGTTTCTGGACAAATCACTCCTGATAACTATGTTGTTGAAAAAACCCCTAGAAGGATTATTGATAAAAATATTTCAAATCAAGAAAAAGGATTGTATAGAGGTAAAAGTGGAGGAGTAGAGTGGAAAAAAGTTAAGGGAGAAAAACAAAAGCTAAATGATAAAGAAATATTAGAATTAAGTGAATTAATTTTAAAGATTGAAGAGCATTATAGTTTTCCAGTTGATATTGAGTGGGCAAGAGAAAAAAATAAATTTTATATTGTTCAAAGTAGACCGATTACGACTTTGAGTGGAAAAATTAAAGAATCTATTAATTCTAAGTTTGAATTTAGTAATTATGTTCGAATGTTTGCTGGACAGTCTTTTTACTTTTTACTTACTAATGTATTTTTAAATTATTATAAAAGACTTGGAGTTGTATGTGCACAAGACGAAGAATCCTGGATGTCTTTTCTACCAAAGAAAACTCAAGAAAAAACATTAATAGAAGGTAAAAAACTCTATACTACAAAATCAGAGTTTTATAAATATAATAAAGAGTTTAAAGAAAATATGGCTAACTCCTCAAAATATTTTGAATCTGCTCTTTCTAAAGGAGAACTTAGTAGTCAGGAAGTTGAAAAATTCCTTAATTTTGCTTCAAGTCATTTCTCATTTTATTCAAAGACCGAGTTTTTCTACACAGACCTTTTGGATAAAGATAAAATGGTGCTAAGTGTTGAAGAATTTGACAAATTAAAAATGGGAGGAAGAGTTTTCTTGAATAAGATGCTATTTGAAGATAATGGATATATTAATAGTCTTATGAAAGTATTATCAAAGCAAACAGGTATTTTTGATAAAGATTTACTATGGTATTCTATTGATGAACTTCTTGAGTTAATCGAATCTGGTAAGGAGATTAATAAAAATGTTTTAGAAAAAAGGAAGGTATTTTTTGCTTCTGAAGAAAGTGTTTTGTTTTCTGAAAATTCGAGAGATATTGTTGAGGAGTTTTTATCTCCGTTTAGAGAGATTTCAAATATAATTAAAGGCAAAGTAGCTAATAATGGTAAAGCTAAAGCAAAGGCAAGAGTATTCAATCCCGACTTTCATAATTTCGATAAGATATCAGAAACTGTTAATCAGATGGAGAAAGGAGAGATTCTTGTGGCAGAAACTACTTCCCCAGAAATTGTAGCTGCATGTAAGAAAGCATCTGCAATTATAACAAATCAAGGAGGTATGCTTTCTCATGCTGCAATTATATCAAGAGAGCTTGGAATTCCTTGCATTATTGGAGCTGACAAAGATGTTATACTTAACATAAAAACTGGGGATGTTCTTGATTTGAATGCTAATGGAAAAGAGGGCATTGTGAGGATATTAAAACAAGAAAAAAACCAATTTGAATTAGAATTTAGTAGAGAAACAAGTATTGGGAATTACTACATTTGGTTGTATGGTTATATTGAGGCTTGTAGAATTCTTGGAATGGATATGAAGCTCCCTGAAAAGACATTTGCTATATATGAAAATGGAATTGCTAAGGGATATACTCAGAAAGGAAATATAGATTTAATG
>DYHK01000087.1 GCA_020724205.1 Candidatus Aenigmatarchaeum sp.
TCAAGATAAACTCGTGATGGAAATTGTTCTATATCTTCATCACCAATTTCATAAGCAATTTTATCTATTAAAATTTTTGTTGTTATTGCCATTTTTATCTTTCATTAATTATTCTAATTGCTAAATTAAATAATTCAAAATAATATTTTGCTTGCTCATATCGCTTATCTTTTTCTAATGCTTTCATACAAATATAATGTACTACTTTATCTTGCCAGTCTAATGGTAATTCAGAATTTTCGTCTAATACAAAAGCAGGTTTTCTAATATAAAATACTTCTACGGCTGCTAATTCCGTAGGTTCTATAATCAATTTATTCCCTTTTCTATAAACTGTTGGAAATTCTACACTAGAAGTAAATAAACTATTTGTTGTTGCAATATCTTTAATTGTACATTTTTTATTTGCTCTTGTAACTTTAATTAATTTTAAAAAATCACTATCTAATGTTTGCTCACCAGGCTCAACAATAGTTGATGATTTTGTATAAAGAAATTCTAATAATTCATCTCTAACATTAAAAACTAATTCATTATTTCCTTCTTGACACCAAATACTAAACTCTTCTGATTTCCAAACAGGATCTTCAATGCCATCAATTTCTGCTTCAAGTAATGCTTTTGCTTTATCTATTATTTCTTGATGCGTCATTATTTTTTCTTTCGACCTCTTTTGGGATGACTATTTACATCATCTACTTGAGAACTATTTATATCGTCTACCTCTGGAGTAATTTCGTTACCTGGAATAATTTCATTATCTGAAATAACCACTCCTTTTGATTCTGGAACAATCTCTTTAATAGATAAATTCAACACATGTAATACCTCTTGAGGTAATTCTATATTTCTAAAAAGATTAACTCCTTTTGTTCCTATAATAGCATATATTTTATCTCTTGGACATTGTGGAGTTATTGACCCACTGATTACTTCCTTATCCCAATCAATTCGTTTCTCCCAATTTCCTATAATTCCCATTAATATTTGTTTATCTACAATCACAGGAACATTTCTATAAAAAGTATAATTCTTTTTACCATAATTTACTGTTACACTAGACAATTTTTCTTCAGTATTATCTACATATACAGCTTGCATTAAAATTCTCCTTTTTATCTTATAATTTGTAGCATGACAGCTCAATATTGAGCTGTCATGCTACATTTTTACCTACATTGGACGAACATCTACTAGTATCATAGTATCCTGATTAGCTGCAACTGGTGCTAAGGCAACTGCAATTGGATTACTAGTTGCTAATCCTAATTTTCCCGAAGTAGCAGAAGTAGATAGTCTATCTCCTACCGCAATAGCAGTTGCTCCTGTTACAACTTTAGCCTTTGTTATTCCAAATATTACAATACTCCCCATCTTCCCAGGGTTAATATCACTAATTGCTACTCCTTTTGCTAACGAAGAATTCGCTGTAATAGTACATTTCACTTTTCTTTCTGTAAGGTCTGAGACATCTATTATCACGACACTTCCTTTCGTAATATCAGAAGTATCTGAATTACGACACTCCATTTCTATAGTATCGTGTATATCATTTTTTAACACACTCTTAACTATCATTATTTTCTCCCCTCCTTATTTTTAATTTATGCACCAGCATTAACTATCTTTCCTTGTCTAGCAGGACTTAGACAGAATAACTGTACATCCATAAGTAAATGTAAAGCTTTTATTGTCGATAACTCCAATCTTTCAAAACCTAATAGAGTCATCCCTAGTTTATCTGCACTCTTAAGAAGAATTAACTGTAAATAATTTTCGTTGATAAAATATATTGTTCCTGCTGGAACATATGGTGAACTTATACAAGGCGCACCAAAAACCTTAAAATTATCTACTCCTAGGCTAGGGTCTTCTTTAGGAGGAGGAAAGATTTGTTTATCGAAAATGAGACTACCAATCTTCGTCCATAAATCAGATGTGGTGATAACAAGAGTAGGAGCGTCCTTTCCTCTTTCAAGTTTCTTAAAGGTATTAGATAAATCTTCATAAGTTAAAGTTTGATTATTTAAATTTCGGACATAAGCTTTCCAAGTAGGTAGATCTACCCTTGACAGGGCAGCATATTCTGGATAAGTATCTCCATTATCAATAATTTTCTGAAGACTATCTATTTCATTCCCTACAGAAACAGTTTTCTGTATAAATAATTGTTCTTCAATTTCTTCAATCAAACTTGTTACTAATATGTTAAACCTCGTGTCTAAAAGGTCCAAAACAGCTTCATCCGTTGTCGTGCTCAATTCATCTCCTCTCGTTAAAGATAATGAACCATATCGAGTAGCAAAACTAATACTTGCCTTCGTCAGAACATCTTCTACTGGTACTTTCAACTTATGATATTGATTATCATGAGATTCTATCGGATACTTTTTAGCAACAACAACTTGTGATATTTTACCATCTTTTCCAGGTCCATCTAACTTTATA
>DYHK01000088.1 GCA_020724205.1 Candidatus Aenigmatarchaeum sp.
TGAGGATAAAGAAAATCCTCATTTATCACAACATCTTTAATATCTCCAGAAGTCTCAATCCTTATATGTCCATCCTTATTAATTTTCCTTATTCTGGCTTTCATTTTACTAATAATGAGGAGAATTATATAAGGATTATTGTAATGTTAAATAGATTAATCTTTTGCAATTTTCCATAGAAGATTAAAATGTTTCTTATACATTTCAGCAACTAGTTTTGATTTTATAACAATGGAAACAAGGCTTGGATCCCAAATATTAATATTTATCTTGTCTCCGTAAATAAAAGTTGCTACAGGTCCGCTAAGTTCTTCTGAAACATACTTTATTTTTGTATAATAGGAAGGATTGTTTCCTCTTTTAGTATAAATTCCATAATATTGTATTTTTTTCTTTTTTATATCTCTTAACCATTGTTCAGCAAATACTGGAAGTTTTTCTCTTAACTGCCCCTTTACTCCAAAACCATATAACGTCTTGCCTTCTTTTATCATATCTCTCCAAGCAGACTTCATACCCTCAACTCCCTTATATATTTCAACTTGTATCTCATCAGAGGAGTTATTATAAAGTCCTTTAAGATCAGGGAGAATAGAATCAAGTATCTCTTCTTTTTCCTTTAACAATTCGTATAGGTTATTTGGATCAGAAGCATTATACTTCATTGTCTTTCCCTCTTTAAAGAAAGTAATAAGCCCCTTCTCTTTTAATTGTTCCAAAATATCATAAATATTTGTTCTATGAAAACCACATTCTTTTGCTATTTGCTTAACAGTACAGTTTCCAAGTTTTAGTACAGTATAATAAATTAGAGACTCTGCTTCTGTCAATCCAAGTGAAATCAATTTACTAGTATCCATATGAATTATTGTCTTTTTGTCTAGTTAAATGTGTCTAATATTAGACAAGCATAGTTTAAATGCCTTTCTTTTAGGCAGTTTTTATGAACACTCAGTTAAATAGTGAAGTTGAAGGATGGGAAGTAAGAAATGTTAACTTATCAAGAATTCATGGCGATGATAGTGGGGCTTACAGGCGTTTACTTGATCATATAAATCCAAACGAAGGCTTCTGGATAGCAGACCTAATGTGTGGGCAGGCAAGCGTAAGCCAAAGAATATTAGATCATTATGAATCTCAGGGAAAGCTAGCATCAATCTTTTTTTCAGATGGTTATCAGAATCAATTTGCCAAAGCAAAAGAAAATCTTAATCCTTATAAAGAAAAGGGACACATGGTAACTGGTTTACTTGAAGATATTAGAAGCTTTCCGTTATTAGGCCCTTCTTTAGATGTGATAGTAATAAAAATGGGATTGCATGAACTTAGGAAAGAAGATCAAAAAGAAGTTGTGAAAAGATTAATGAAGAATCTAACGCCTTCTGGAGATCTTTTTATTTGGGAGTCTATGGGACAAACTCCAGAAATAAATAATTTCTTTAAAAAAGTAGTTAGAAAAAAAGATGAGCTAGCAGGTTATAGGAGTTTTGTAAGAGATAGATACTTCTGCACTGAAGAAGAAATAATAGACTTGGCAGAAAAGTCAGGGGCTAGAGAGATTGAAAAAATATATGAAGGAAATAATTTTGATTATGTTACAAGAGTTTTATCTGAAGCTGATTTTGGAGGAGATACTGAGAAATTAAGAGAGCTTAATGAATACATTCGTTCAATTTCTACACCTAAAATCGCCCAAAGTATAAGAATGAATGACTCTGGAGATTCTATCAAGATGCACTTTGCTAAAAAAATATTTAGAATAAGAAAATAAACTTAATTAACAAATTATTTATACAAGCTTTGCATATTGATAAAGAACGAAAATGGTAGAAACTATCTCCTCATTCATACTTTGGATTCTCTTCTGGGTTGTTGGATGGGCAAGCATCTCATTTGCTCCTAAAGAGAATTTTGACTATATAGAAAATTATGTAATGGTCTCTCTCTATTTCATATTTATTTCAATGATAATAATATACTCATTTAGAGACATTCTTGATCCAATATTTCACAAGTTATCCTTTTTCCCATTAGCAATACTTCTAGTTTTTTTTATATTCAATTTTTTGAGTTTCATACTTTCAAGAAGGTGGTTACACGAGCCGAAGAACATAATAGAAAAATATCCTACAATGTATCTTTTAAAAATGGACTACCGCTATATAATTTCAAAATCCTTTGATATATGGTACCAGCAGATACTTATTGTTGTCTTGATATTCTTATTTGCAAAAGCAGGTCTTGATATGATCTCAATGACAATTGCCTTTGGCCTTATATTTGGAATAGGTCATATTCCAATGCTTCACCTTCAAAATAACTTTTTTGGGTACCTTTTTTTAATATGCTCTATACTTTCAGCACTTTTATTTCCATTTGTAATCCTTAATTTTCAGTATGGGTTTATCTATTCTTAC
>DYHK01000089.1 GCA_020724205.1 Candidatus Aenigmatarchaeum sp.
ATTAAGTGAAGATGAGAATTAATTTTAAAATGAATTACGAGGAATTATACAGGAAATTATATGAAGAAAATCAAGTCTTAAAACTAGCTCTAGCTAACGCGAAAGTTATGCAAAGAATAACTGCACACGACCTAAAGTCTCCTCTAGCAAATACTTTTGGATATCTTGGAATAATAGACGAGGAATTAGCAAAGTTAAGAGCAATATCAAAAACTGAGGAATTAAAGAATATTGAAAATAAAATAAGAACATCAAAAAGCAGAATAGAAACAGCTACAAATCTTATTTCAGACCAGATAGGCATAATGAGTGTTGAAGATTTTACTCCAGAACAAGTTAGAGAAAACCCTCAAGAATTTAATCCTATTGAAGAGATCAGAAAGATAATAGAAGTACATCACCATTATCTTCTTAGTAGAGATTTAGGAATGTCATTTGAATACTCTAGAGAATTAAAAGATACAAATTTTAATACAAACAAATCAGTCTTCTCAAGTTTATTCTCAAACTTATTAAGTAATACAATGAAGTATGCTCAGAAAAGCTCGGTAATAAAATCTCTAGGATATCTTTCAGGAAACGACTTTAATTTTGAACTTGAAAATATGATTACTGCACCTATAGATTTTTCAGAGCTTGAGAGAATACTTGAAAAAGGATACACTCAAAAAGAAATTAAGCAGGATAAAATTTATGAGAAAAATGAAGGTATTGGATTAGCACACGCAAGAAGGCTAGTCAGAAAAAGTTACCAGGGAAAATTTAAGATAATAAGTAAAGACAGATTTCAAATTACTTATGAAAGAACAAGAGGTCTTGAAAAAGAAACTTATGGAGTAGAATATCCAACAGGAGGTTCAGTACCTAACTTGCCCTCTTTCCATGTTAGAATAGCAATTCCTATGAAAAATCTCATGGTCCCAAAAGAAAAAGGAATATTATCGCTTGAAGATAGAGTAGCATTAAGTCAAAGTGAAGAATTCTAATGCTAACAATTAAAAACACTCTCAAAGTTTAATTTATATGTCTGATAAAAAGTTAAAAGTATATGAGCCAAATCCAGAATTTGAAGCTCGTATGAAGCTTCTGTTAAAAGATAAGGAAGATTACACAGAATATATTAGAGTATGCAGAATTCCTGCAATAAATTCAATTCGCTGTAATACTCTAAAAATATCTCCTTCTGAACTTAAGAAAAAGCTTGAAAAAAAATGGACTGTTAAACAACCTTACAAAGAATATCCAGAAATAATGATTATAACCTCTCAGTTAGCTCCAGGAGAGATAGGAAAGGCAGTAGAACACATTCTAGGTTACTATTACATTCAGGAAATATCAAGTATGATGCCAATGCTTGCCTTAAAACCAGAGGAAAATGAAATACTTCTTGACCTCTGCGCATCTCCAGGAAGTAAGACAACTCAGGCCTCTGCAATGATGAATAATAAAGGAACAATAATAGCAAATGATGTAAACATAGGGCGTTTAATGATACTCTCTACTAACATGCAACGATGTGGAGCAACTAATATAATTGTAACAAAGCACGAAGGAAGCTACCTAGCCTCAAAACTCTCAAAAAATAATTTTATGTTTGATAAAATCCTAGTCGACGCCCCTTGTTCTGGAGAAGGAACTATAAGAAGCTCTCCAAAAACACTCTCAAACTTCAGTGAGAATCTAATTAAAAAAATGTCAAACACTCAAAAAGGCCTTATAGCCAACGCAATAAAGTGTCTTAAGGTAAACGGAGAGTTAGTTTATTCAACATGTACTCACTCTCCTGAAGAAAACGAGGAAATTGTTTCTTACATCCTAGACAATTTCCAAATGGAAATCCTCAACATTGAACTCCCATTAAAAACTCGTCCAGGAATAACAGAGTGGAAAGATAAAAAATATAATCCCTTAGTTAAAAAAGCGCTAAGAATCTACCCTCATGATAATGACACAGAAGGTTTCTTCCTAGCTAAATTCAGAAAGATCTCATAAAAAAATTAAATGTAAAAATTTAAGTTAATATGGCTAAAATCCATAAGTTATCATATAAATAACAAATTAAATTGATTAAATAGTAAGATTAATAATAACTTAGTAAAGTGTTTAAATTTCCTTCAGGAAATTTTAATCTGGAGTTATTAAAATACTTCATTACAACTACCCATACTTATAAATCTGATAAATTTCCTCATTACTTAAACTTCTATTATAAATTCTTACCTCGTCAATCTTACCCTTGAATGGATTTTCAATTTGAGCTCCATCACCAGATGCTCCAATCTTAAAAGGATAAATAGTATTAGGAATACTTCCAGAAAAGGTTCCACTTGTAGCCCTTAAAACGCCATTAATATAAACTCTTAATCTAATTCAATCAAAAGTACATAAA
>DYHK01000090.1 GCA_020724205.1 Candidatus Aenigmatarchaeum sp.
AAATAACAATACTGTTGATAACCTCCTTTGCCAATTGAAGCATTAAAAATAACACCTACTATAGGACATACAAGACTTCCTTTCTTAATATTCTGTCCTGCAAAAACACCCATTCCCGTAATATCAGATCTAGTTATGATTAGCTTAGGAAAGCTTCCTTTAATTAGATGAGAAAAATCCAATTTACCTAGATCAACTTTCAATCTTGTCTTGGTTTTATTAGCCATATTAATATAAAACAAATTTAGTTTATAAATCAGAACAAAAATTAATTTAATTAAGAATTACAAATATATTAACAAATAGGAATAGCAGTACTTTCCAATATTTTTGTTAATTTATTCATATAATTTCAAGAAATATACACTTTAAAAAGCTTTTCAATTTTAATCGCCCAAATTAATCAAACTCTGAGTCTGGAAGAAACTCTTCTAAAGAATGTCTCAGAGTAATATCTAGATCTGAAAAAAAAGAATAGAAGTGAGTTGACTCATGTTGAATTATAGCCCCATACTGAAATTTCTCAGCTCCATCATCATAAAAAGACTTAAGTAGCAACATTCCACCATCCGTAGATCCTGAATCCTTCCTATTATTAACTTGAACTAAACCAAGAACCCTATAACCTTGCTTTTTTGCCTGGGAATAAGCGGCATCAAAATTAAAAGATCGGATTATATGATCTCCACTTTTTATAACCCGACTATTTAACGCAAAATGCTGAATTTCATCATAAACATGCTCCCTTCTATCACTATCCATACTTCCTTAAAAAAGAAGCCATTTTTAAAATTAATTGTAATAAATTACTTTTATAAATCTCCCTAACCTTTTATTATTATGAAAAAAGAGGTTTACAACATCTACTTATTTAGACACGGACAGACATATAACAATAAAGAAGGAATATTTACAGGGTGGAAAGAATCAAAGTTAACTCCTCTTGGTAAAAAACAAGCTGAAAAAATATCAAAAATTCTGAAAAATAAAAGAATAGATGTTGCTTTTCAGACAAAACTCTCAAGATCAAAAGATACCTTAAAAATAGTTCTAAAAAATCATCCAGAAACAAAAAAAATACTAACAGATAACAGAATGATTGAAAGAAACTACGGAGATCTAAACGGAATTCCACATGATAAGTTTATAGAAAACATAGGTAAACAACTCTATAAACTAGAAGTTGAAGGAGGCACTATTACAGACTTATCTCCTGAGCTAAGAAAAAAAGCTGAAAAATTCTTAGGAGAACAAGAATATAATTTAATCCACAGAGGATACAAAACACGCCCTCCAAAAGGAGAATCTTTCTATGATGTGGAAAAAAGAGTTAAAAAATTCATAATAGATCTTAAAAAATTCATAAAGAAAGAGAGGGTAAATGTTGCTATATCTGCTCACGGAAACTCTATTAGGCTATTTAGAAAGATCTTTGAAGGTCTTAGTATAAAGAAAACAGAATCGCTGAACATTCCTTATGATAAGGTCTTCACATATAAAATAAAGAACCTCAAGGAAAAACAATAAGACATCTCAAAATTAATATATACTTTATTAAATTATCCATCAAAAATTTAAAAGAAAGTTTTTAATTTATAGCTAATTCAATTAATCTTTCTTCTCTTCACTACTGTGTGATAAAACTTTAGTCGTTATTATAATTCCTACAACACAAATTACAGTAATAATAAATGTAGAAAATAATTGTCCTTGTACAGGACTTAAAGTAGAGAGTTTATTAACATAAAGAGTTATAAGATCTTTCCAAACAAGAGCTATCAAAAAAGAAAAGGCTGCAATAATTGCAGTGCTTGTTGCTTTTCTTACTTCCAGTCTAAAATTACTTACAGACTGCTTAGCTTTCTGAGTAGCTAATTTAGCAGAAAGTATTGCTTTTTCCTGAGTAAGTTTCAAAACTTCTTTATCTTTTTTTATTATTTCTTTATCAGACATTTTAAAATATTAGTTGATTTTTCTATTATTATGATATATAATAATCTTCCTCTTTTTCAATTCTTCAAAAAAGAGTTCACTAGGAACTATAACTTCAGGAGCATAAACTCCAGGCTGTACAATTTTTTTATTCTTTATCATCTGAGAAATAATAGATATAGGCATTCCTGTTCCAACATCGCTTCCAACTCCTTCCCATCCCTTCAAAGAGTGTATTAAACAGTCTAAGTTATGCTTCACACTCTTTCCATCTTTCTTTCCCTCCATTCTAACCCATATATCTTCAGTTTCCTCATATCCCTTAGCTGGTTTAACCAACCTCAAGATTTTATGAGTTGCTTCAAGTGGAGAGACTTTAACACCATTAAAATCTAAAACTTTTTCCTGAGAATCAAAACCCAAGTCTAAAAATGTTTTAATAACATTAAAAGAATGT
>DYHK01000091.1 GCA_020724205.1 Candidatus Aenigmatarchaeum sp.
CCTATATACGAATCCTCATACGATCACGCAAGGAAACCATAACCTTTAGAGACTGTTGAAAAACCCCTTAAACTAAGTATTTTTCAATTTTTCTGATTTCAGGACAAAATAATTATCTATCCCGTATAGTATATATCTTTTAAACTTCTGGGTGAGCCTAGAGGGGATGGATATGCTAAATTTGAAATATACTAAACCAAAAGAATTTAGTGAGCTCAGCAGACAGGTATACGAAAAACTTGTCCCAAAGGATCACATATTTGTGAAAATAAACGAAAAAGTTGATTTATCTTTTGTAAACGAGCTGTGCGCAAATTTGTATTGTCAGGATAATGGCAGACCCGCCTATTCTCCAGAAATAATATTTAGAGGGGCAATTGTGCAATTTTATTACGATTTATCAGATAGGAAAACAGAGGAGGAAATTACATTTAATATTATAGCAAAATGGTTCATCGGTCTTGAGGTTGATGCCCAATCTTTTGATCATTCTACCATCTGTAAATTTAGAGCAAGACTAGGCGAAGAAAAGTTTGATGAGATTTTTAATAGGATATTAAAACAAATTATGGATGCAGGATTGCTTACAGAGGAAGAAAGGCAAATTGCAGACGCCACTCACGTTATTAGCTCAATAGTAATTCCTACAATCGTAGAGTTAGTAAAACAAGCAAATACAAAAGTTGTTAAAAGTTTAGAAATGATTGATAAAGAATTTATAAAAGATTTAGACCTAACTACGTTGACTTTGAGTGAGAGGTATGAGAAATCTAATAGAGAGAAGAGAGCACTTCTAATAAAAGTTGTTAAAGAATCGCAAAAGTTGATTAAACTGGTTAATAATTTACTTGAATGTGATAAGATAAAAGATGACTATCTGAGAAAAGAGCTACAAGAGAATGTCGGTGTTCTTATGAGAATTCTACGAGAAAATGTGAAAGAACTACCAATAGAGACAGAGTCTAACAATAAAAAAGAAGATAGCAATCAAGAATTAAAAACTTCTTCCCAAATAGAAGAAGAGCATCCAAATATAGAACTAGAAAAGAAAGCAAAAGATCGAATAGTTAGTTTAGTAGATAAAAACGCAAGATTGGGGCATAAGTCAAGCACAGTACCATTCTGTGGATATAAAGCTTATATAACGATGACAGAAAACAGAATAATCACTGGAGTACGTGGAGAGCCAGGAAATATAAGCGATGATAAAACTTTAGTTCCTATGATAGACAAACAACAAAATAACCTGGATTTAAAACCATCAAAAGTTTGTGCCGATAGCCAATTCGGCACTTATAAAAACAGACATGAGTTGATTGGAAGAGGTATACAACTAGTGTCACCATTCCAAGTAAATAAAAATAAGTCTCATACTGTATTTGGAACAGAGAACTTCATTTTTGATAAGAAAAATATGAGTGTAACATGCCCTGCAGGTATTACGACATATAGTTATTGGCACGAAAAGGGAAGAGAATCAATACGTTTTCTTTTCCACAAAGAATTTGTAATCAATGCCAATTAAAAACCCAGTGTAAGTCCGGGAGAAAAGGGAGAATGGTATGGATTTCTTATTACTACGAGACTGTGGAGGAAGCAAGAAGATATAATCAGACCCAAGAATATCTAGAAGATGCGAAAACCAGAGCTAGAATAGAGCCGAAATTTAGTGAAATGAAAAATTTACATGGGCTTAGGAAAGCGAAATATAGAGGGCTTAAAAAATTCAATATCCAACTTTTAATCACAGCAATAGTTGTAAATATAAAACGGTTTGTTAATTTACTTTATAAAAAAAGTGCTTGAGAACGTAATTTGAAAAAGCTACCTAAACGCTATTAGATAAAAATATTATTAACTAAAAGTCTTAAACATTTAATATCCACAAAGTCTATGCTGGGCAACTAAGGATAAATATGGCACTTTTTCAACACCCTCTTTAGGTCTGGGTTTCCAGTGAGCATTAAGTAAAGTGTGGCAATGTAAGTTGTTGGTATTGGCTCGCCTGTTCTCTCACATATGTTCTGACTGTATCTATAGCTACATCACTCACTGTACGGCCGAAATTACCGCAACTCCAGAAGTGCCCTCTGGGATATCGCAGCCTAAACTTCGGCTCAAGTCTAAAAAGCTCATACGAAGAGCCGCCCTTAAGTAATTGCTTTGCCATGGCTGGACTGATCGAAGGCGGAGCTTCCACAACAACGTGGATATGCTCAGCCAAGATTGCTACTTCCAGAAGTCCCATTTTATGTCTTTCGGCAATCTTGCGAAGGATTTCTTCGCAAGCCTTTCCATATTTCGTATCCCTAAACATCTTGTATGCGTACTTCGTCTTCCATTCGAAATGGTACACATACACGCCTTTACTATGGTTGTAA
>DYHK01000092.1 GCA_020724205.1 Candidatus Aenigmatarchaeum sp.
AGGTATTGAAAGCAGGAGAAAATTGATGGTTACAATGAATCTCTTGTTCTTGCTCTTACTCAGGCACTTAGGAACTCAGCTCCATTGTTGGTTTTCAGTACTTCTAATGACAAATCTGGGTTTAGATAAATAGTACACAGATAAACACAGATAAAACTGATTTCCGCAGATTGCATTTGAAGTTTTTAGAGATGCACTTATTAAATATGTTATGTGAATTAGAATAGACTAATGGAAAAACTATAGCATAGGTAGTAACTCTAAGATTTTATCAGTGTAAATCATAAAAAATCATTTTAATCTGCGTTACGTTTATCGAATAATTAATTACTTTTTTCCTAACCTACTTAAACCTCTCATCTAGCTTAGTAATGAAAATCTGTTGTCCCATTATAATACAAAGTCTATGAATTAGATGAGCTAATCCTAAAAAACAGAGTAAAACCGCAAAAAAGAAATGGTATAAAGTTTGTAAATAAAGTGTAACTAAGTAGAGAAAAAAATGTCACTCGTTCCAATTATATATACAAGCTTAGCACTCTTCTTCGGCTTAATGTTAATAGTGGTCTTTATCTCCTATCTTTCTTACCGTTCAAAAAGGAATACAAATCCTGTAATTGTTGAAGAGATTCGTAAGCAAAGAGCACTTATTATACCACAAGAAATAATTCTTAATAGAACTCAGAACAGAACATATATACCAACTCCAAGATTTGAATCCAAATCTCAGAAAAATGCATTACAACAATTAGAACCAGTTGTTCTTCCTTCTAATTACTTTCAAAAAGAGCAGGAAGTAAATTATAACCAAACGAGATTTGCCCATAGAGAAAATAAACCGAGCGATGATACAAAAAGAAATAACAATTCTTATTACACACGGTCAACACATGCAAGAATAGAAATAATGAATGATAATAAAAAATTCCAGAGATTTAATGCACACCAATTTAATTCACAACAACAGCAGTCAGCTAAAAACGAATCAATGGTAAAATACATTAACGACCTATCACAATATAACCTGTTAAGTTTTTATTCGGACAGCAGCAGCGATAACGATTTTGTTGCGGCAACTGCAATCCCAAATCATCATTCTCTTTAAAAAATTATTCCAACCGAAATTAAATTGTTAGGTTAGGTTTAATTTCCTATTTTTATTTTATGGAATTAGTGCCAATAATATTTAGCGTACTTAAGATAGTGGCTTTTCTTGCCGCATTGGTTATTACTTTGTCTTATGTTGCATACAGAATAAGACTTAAGAAAGGAAAAATTGAATCCTCAGAAAAAGGAGTTGTCCGGTCTGCAGCTAATGCGGAGAGGACGGTTAAGAGAATTGTTGAGAGAATAACGAAACATTACGCACCGCCTCAATCTTCTTTGTCATCCAAACCGGAAATGGATAAAAAAATTATATTAGAGCACACAACAAAAGGACCGGTTAAAAAGGTTGAGGAAAGAGTTTCAAAAGAATCGCGTAAGCCGCCAAAACCAGATCGAATTGAAGTTGTTAAGCCGCTTAACCCTCAGAATTTTAGTGAAAAAGTAGTTCAAAAACCTTCGTCCAAAAAATTATCTAAGGAAAGCAGGTCATCTCCAGAAAAAAATATGGCTTCGCTTGGAGATCAAATCCTGGATAAGTATGCAGAAGACCAGTCTGCCGACATGTTCGCACTTTCAACAAAAAAGAAAGACTCACAAAAGAATAATTAGTTTACTCAATCTTTAGGATATGACCGGCCAAAAAGAAAAATATTCGCACCTCTTTATTAAGAATATGGTATGCAACAGATGCATTAAAGTTGTTAAGGAAGAACTAAACAAACTTGGGCTGAATATAAAAAATATTTCTTTGGGCGAGGTGATTACTGAAACAAGGATTGACGAGAATTTACTGCCAAAGATAAAAACTGTTTTGATGGAAAATGGTTTCGAATTAATTGAGAGCAAAAGAGCAAAGCTTGTAGAGAAAATTAAAAACATTGTTATAAGTAAAATCCAGGACGATAATAGTACAATAATCAAAAGAATTAATTATTCTGCTATTATCGAAAAAGAAGCCGGACATGAATACACATACCTCAGTTCACTTTTTTCTTCTATAGAAGGAATTACGATAGAGCACTTCATAATTTTACAGAAAATTGAGCGCGCCAAAGAGTTACTGAAATATGGCGAACTAACACTAAGCGAAATTGCTTACAAATTAGGATACAGCAGCGTTCAACATCTGTCCAATCAATTTAGGAAAGTAACCGGTCT
>DYHK01000004.1:0-3276 GCA_020724205.1 Candidatus Aenigmatarchaeum sp.
TAATAGTTTTTGTGAGACTCACGGAAATATAGAACCTGTAAAAAGAGCTTTAGTTGGAATTGTTTTAGATGATGGAAGTGAGAATATGAGGGCTGTTTTATTTTCTGATCAGATTAAGATGCTTGGGATTACAGAAGCTGATCTTGATAATCCTGAGGCTTTTCTTGAGAAGAGAAAAGAATTATTGGGACATGAGGCTTTTTTTAATGTGAGTGCGAGAAGTAATAAGGTTTTTAATACAACAGAGCTTTCTATAAGCAGTATAGAGGGAATTAATATTGATGAATTAATTCAAACTCTTCAAAAATAAACTTAAAATAAAAAGAGATGTTACTTAAAACTCATTTTGCTATAGGAATATTTGCTATTATACTATTTTTTCCTTTTGTAAATAATCCCCTGACTTTTGTTATTATGGCTTTAATAGGAACTATATTTCCTGATTTAGATACTAGGTTTTCAAGATATGGGAAGAATCCTGCTGCAAGAGCAATGCAGATGTTTACAAATCACAGAGGAATTATACATAGCATTACTTTTTGCGCTTTACTTTCTTTGATACTTGCTTTTTTTATTCCAGTATTAGCTTTTGGTTTTTTCTTGGGATATTCTGTACACTTACTTGCTGATAGCTTTACTAAGCTTGGAATAAGTATGTTCTGGCCTTTACAATTAAAGTCTGAGGGTTTGATTACTACAGGAAGCAAGGTTGAGAAGGGAATATTTGTTGGTTTTATTATAGCTGATGTTTTACTTACTTTGGTTTGGGCTGTGAGGTTTTTCTAGATAGCAAGAAATGTAAAAGAGGTATGTTAATGATTCTAGAGTAAATTTTCATAAGAGAAAATTTATAGTTTGTTATACGAGGTATGTTAAAACATTAATTGCTAGTAACTTAGTAAAGTGTTTAAATTTCCTTTAGGAAATTTGTTATTGATTATTTAGATTATTCTGTCTGTAAATGATGGTAAAATCCAGATGTTATATGATACCTGTTTTAAGTAATAGGTAAAGAATCTATATAACTTATTTTAGGTTTGTTAGAGATATATTATTTACATTAATTAACTTTCTTTCACTTTCTTTTCTTAGAAGAAGCCTTCTTTTTATGATGAGTGTGATGGGAGTGATGAGACTCGGAATCACGAATTTGATCTGTTAAGGGATTGAGGATTTTTGAAAAGCCTGTCTGCATTGCATGCATCTCTGATTTAATATCATCTAGGTCCTGAGATTGCTGTGAGGATCTTCTTAGTATTGAGGTTTGAATTTGATCTATTATAGATTCTATTCTCTGAAGCCTCTGATCAATTTTTTCCACACGAGATTCTATGAGTATCCTTGATTCCTGAAGATCTGTCATTACTTTATTTGTTTTTGATAGTTTTTCAGCTACGATTTGATCAATTAAGTCTACCATATTCTCTGTACTTGATTGATATTCATACTGCTGATTTGTTTGAGGATATTGTTGTTGAAACTGGCCATATTCTTCCTGATATTGTTGTGTTTGCTGGTCTTGAGAAGGGAATTCAGGTATCTGCTCTGTTTCCATAGAGTATCTTCTTGGATACTGTGGAGTAAACTGATCTTGCGTTTGAGGAGGATATGGGACTTGATCTGTCATTGAGGGTTGCATTCCTTGCATGTATTCTTCTTCTCTTGATTCATTACCTGCGTTTTCCATTCTACCTCCTTCTACTGCTTCACGAATTTTCATTTGAGCCATAGCTTCATTTATTTCTCGTGGAGAGATTCCTTGAGACTGCAAGCGATTTATTATATCCTGGTCCTGATATCCTGAAGATTTCATTTCTTTTATTGTATCTAATAAAGCCATTATATTTTTCCTGTCCAAAATTTATGTTGATTAGTATCTAAAGATTCATCTGGACTGTGAGTGTGTTTATGGTGAAGCTTTTTGTCTATTATTTTATCTATATCTTCTATTCTTGCAAAATTTAGTGGTTGGAACATCTTAAATTGCCTAGATAAAATTGCAACTTCTTCCTTTCTAGCACTTTTTGAAATCTCTTCTGAGAGAGATTCTATGATTTCTTTAATTCTTTTAACATCTGTTTTTAAGTTTGATACATCTTTTTTTAGCTCTATAATATCTGAAGAAGTTTTTTCCTGAGATTCTATAAGGTTATTTCCTATTAGCAGTATTCTTTCTCTCATTAGCTTCTGGCTCTCTTCAAGGTCCCTTAGTTTAAGTCCGAGCTCATAAGAGACTGGTTCGGGCTGAGAAAATTGTTCTTTCACCATCTTTTTTCATATAGGTAATGCTAAAAGGGTTTAAAATAGTTATGTTGCTTATATAGTAAATTATTTTAATAAGGAAAGTTAAAATAATGATAATAGAAAGAGGATAATATGTTATTTGAGAAAGGCACTAAATTGTATAATTATGAGGTAAGGAATGAGGCTGGACAGAATGTTGCTTATATTAATTATCTTGGAGCTCCATTTATTCCATCAATTTCAAGCAATCCTGAAGTAATGATGAAAGTTGTTGAGCTTTTAGTTGAATCTTCTAATGTTTCTAGGATAGTTTTGGTTCAGCAGAGAAATTATAATTATAATTCTGATCAGGTAAGACTATTAGCTGAGATTGGAAGCTTATATAATTTTTTAATGAAGCAGGAAGGAGTTTTATCTGCTGGAAAATTGGGAGGAAGTCCAACTAGGTATGAGTTTATGAGTTTATTTATGCAGACTCTAAAAAGCGATCCTATTTTAGCATATACAAGAATGAAGTCTACTATAGTTGAGGAGAAAACACTTTGGGAGAGAGGAGATAAAATATATTTGAGACTACTTGAAAAGATTTCTTCAATGCTTGAGAAGACTGAGCTGATAAGCTGGTTTATTGAGAGTAATACAAGTTATTTGGATAGAAGAATTTATGATGATATATTTGCAGCAGATATTATACCTAATTTTGCTTTCGCAAGACTTGTTGCAATGCTTCCTGAAGATTCCAAGATTGTTGATCAGTACGAGGTAGGAGATGATGTTGATAAGAGTGTAGTTACTATATTAAAAAAGCAAGGAGAGCTGAAGTATTTCTATCATTTAATGCCTCCTGAGTATTTTTTAAAAGAGGATTTTCAGGTTTTACTGAATCTAGCTAGGAATGTTTTGATTGAACACCAGCCGAAGGCAGAAGAGTTTACAGATCCTGCTAGGACAAGACAGGTATTTTTTAATGTTGCAAAAGATCTGATTCAGGAGCTGGCTACAAGTAAGAAGATAAAAGTTAGCTATCAGGAT
>DYHK01000004.1:3286-10638 GCA_020724205.1 Candidatus Aenigmatarchaeum sp.
TAAGCTTGCAACTATTTTAGTAAGACATACTATTGGTTTTGGGTTGTTGGAGATTCTCTTGCAAGATAAGGAGTTACAGGATATTGTAATGAATGCTCCTATAAGTTTAAATCCCATATTTTTAAGACATAATAAGTATGATGAGTGTGTTACAAACATACTCTTAAGCCAGGAGGATGCTGACTCCTGGGCTGCTAAGTTTAGAATGATTTCTGGAAGGCCTTTAGATGAGGCTAATCCAATACTTGATACTGATTTATCATTGGGAAATGTTAGAGCAAGAATTGCAGTTGTTCAGAGACCTTTATCTCCTCATGGGCTTTCTTATGCTGTAAGAAGACATAGGGATTATCCTTGGACTCTTCCTCTTTTTATTAAGAATAAGATGCTTAATAGTTTTGCAGCGGGACTTTTAAGTTTTTTAATTGATGGTTCTAGGACAATGTTAGTAGCAGGAACTAGAAGTTCTGGAAAGACCTCATTATTAGGAAGTCTAATGCTTGAGATAAAGCCAAAATATAGAATGATTTTAATTGAGGATACTCCTGAGCTGCCTAATGATTATTTTAGAAAATTAGGTTATGATATTTTAGCAATGAAGGTTAGGTCTTCGCTTCTGGAAAATAGCAATGAGGTTTCTGCAGAGGATGGAATCAGAACAAGCTTAAGATTAGGAGATAGTTCGCTGATAGTTGGTGAGATAAGAAGTAATGAGGCGAAGGCACTTTATGAGGCAATGAGAGTTGGAGCTTTGGCTAATGTGGTGGCTGGAACTGTTCATGGTAGCTCCCCTTATAGTGTGTTTGATAGAATTGTGAATGACTTGAATGTTCCTATTACAAGTTTTAAGGCAACTGATTTGATTTTAGTTGCTAATCCTGTAAAGACTCCTGATGGTTTACATTCTGTTAAGAGAGTTGTTCAGTTAGCAGAGGTTAGAAAGCACTGGACTAAGGATCCTTTAGAAGAGGGAGGATTTATTGATTTGCTTACTTATAATGTTGAGACTGATCAGTTAGAGCCAAGTCAGGATTTAATTAATGGAGATTCTGAAATTATAAAGGATATTGCAGCAGGGGTAAAGGGGTGGTCTGGAAACTGGGATGCAATTTATGATAATATTGTTTTGAGAGGAAAGACAAAACAGTATTTAGTTGACCAGTCTGTAAAGCTTGGGAGAAATGATATTTTAGAGGCAAGGTTTTGCAATATTGTAAATAATATTTTTCATGAAATTTCTGATGAGGTTACGCGAGAGATGGGAGTACCAGATTCTAAGAAGGTTTATCCATTATGGGTAAAGAGGGTTGATGAGGAGATAAAGAAGTTTAAGGGGTAATTAATAATAGATTATTAAATTGAAGATGTGTTTAAATTTCCTTTAGGAAATTTGTTGTTGATTATTTACATATAATTGATTAGTTTTATTAACTACTTTTTCTTTAATGTTTTGAATGATAAAGAGGTGTATTAAAAGGAAAGCTAGTGTAAGAAATCCTTTGGTTGTCTAACATGGCAGATGTAGATGATATTTTGAAGAAGTATAGTATTAAGATTTCTAGTGAGATTAAGGAAGAGAGGGTTAGTGAGGATGCGAGCAGAGAGTATATGCAGTTCAAGAGGGATATGATGCCTCAGCTTTCAAGATTTGAGAGAATGGCTAAGACTTTTGGAAGCTATATGAATATAAAAGTGGCTGAAAAAGATAAGGCAAAATTAATGGGGAATATTGAAACTGCGCATCTAGATTTAAGCCCTAGTAACATAGTGGCCTTTGCATTTTTTTTAGCATTTGTTGTATTTTTTGTTGGACTTTTAATATCTCTAGGAGCTTTTATGTTTACTGGGGTGTTATCTGGAGGAATTCTTGTTTTCCTTTTTATGGATCTTATCTTTGCAGCCTTTGTTTTTTACTATATTTATACAACTCCTGAGAGAATGGCAAAGATATGGAGATTAAAAGCAAGTTCTCAGATGGTTCCCTGCATATTGTATATCGTTGTTTATATGAAGCATACATCTAATCTTGAGAGAGCAATAGCTTTTGCTTCACAACATGTTCAGTATCCTCTTTCATTAGATCTGAAAAAAATATTCTGGGATGTTGAGACAGGAAAGTATAGTAGTATTAAGGAGAGTTTAGACCATTATCTTGAGAGTTGGAGTAAGGAGAGTTTGGAATTTGTTGAGGCATTTCATCTTATTGAGAGTAGTTTATACGAGCCTTCTGAGTCGAGAAGAATATTGATATTAGAGAAGGCTTTACAAGTAATACTTGATGGTGTTTATGAGAAGATGCTTGTTTTCTCGAGAGAGATAAGAAGCCCTTTAACTAATTTGTATATGTTGGGAGTTGTTCTTCCAACTCTTGGATTAGCTTTACTTCCTTTGGCTTCAGCTCTTCTTGGAGGTTTGATAAAAACTTATCATGTTTTTATCCTGTTTAATTTATTAATTCCTTTTTTTGTGTTTTATCTTTCAACACAGATAATGCTAAAGAGGCCTGGAGGTTATGGGGAGAGTGAGATTCTTGAGTTGAATCCAGACTATCATAAGTATAAGAGTAGGAAACCATATGTTATTGGAGCTTTAGTTGCTTTACCCTTTCTTATCCTGCTTTTAATTCCATTTTTATTTCAGATTGAGTTTATTACTTCTGCAATTGGGATTGGTAGTGATTTTGATTTATCTTTATTTGGACTAAGTTTTCTTGAGGGATTGAAGGCATTTGATTTTAAGTTAGCTGGAACAGGAGTTATTGGGCCATTTGGAATTGTTGCTTTGGTTTTAAGCTTATTTATTCCTTTAAGTGTAGCTGTGTTTTTTATTATTGCTTATAAGATGAAGACTAAAGAGCTGATTAAGTCTAGGAATTATACTAAGCAACTTGAACAGGAGTTTACTAATTCTCTTTTCCAACTAGGAAATAGACTAGGAGATGGTGTTCCTGCTGAGATAGCTTTTGCAAGGGTTGCTGAGTCTACTAGGGGACAGAAGACTGAGAATTTTTTCAGAACTGTTAATCTTAACATACAACAGGCTGGAATGTCTTTGGAGAATGCTATTTTTGATAAACGCAGAGGAGCCTTAATTTTTTATCCATCTGCTTTAATTTCTACAAGCATGAGGATAATGCTTGAGAGTGTTAAGAAGGGATTGAAGATTGCTGCTCAGAGTTTAATGAGTATATCTGAGTATATTAAGAATATACAGAAGGTTACTCAAAGGCTTAATGACTTGTTAGCAGAGGTTGTTAGTGATATGAAGAGTAATATGGTTTTCTTAGCTCCCTTACTTTCTGGTATTGTTGTTGGTTTGGCTGGAATGATTACATTTATACTGAATAAGCTGAGTGGAATAATTGCAAATTTATCTAGTGGAGGAGATTTAGGAGGATTAGAGAGTATACAGACTTTTGTTAATCTTTTTAATGTTGTTGATATGGTCCCTCCTTATTTCTTGCAAGTGGCTATTGGACTTTATATTATTGAGATCACTTTTATTTTGACTAATGTACTTGTTATAATAGATTCTGGAGATGATAAGCTTAAGAGGACTTATGATATAAGCAGGAATTTAAGATCGGGGATGCTTCTTTATTTGATTGTTACGTTTATATCAATAGTTTCTCTGTCAGGACTTGCTGGAATTGCTCTTCAGGGTGTGGGTGCGTAGGTAAGTAAATATGAGTAAAATCCAGAGGTTATATAGGTAGATGTAAGTTGATTAATTGATGAGGATGATAAATAACCTATTTAAGTTTGTTAAAGATATATTATTTATTTACTTTGAAGAGGAAGATTTATAATTTACTTTTATCTTGATAGGTTATGATTAAAAAAGGTGATAAGAGAGGGTTTGAGTTAGATGTTTTAGCTTACTGGATAATAGGAATTATTGTTTTAGTAATTGTTCTTGTTATGATTGCTTATTTGAATGGATATGGTCAGGGTTTAATAGATGGAATAAAAAATTTGTTTAGGTTTGGAAAATGAGTAAAAAAGGCTATTCTATGGCAATTAGTAAGACTTTATCCTTAATACTCATAATTATTGCTATTGCCTTTTTAATTATCTCTATTGCAAAATTTGATGTTTTGGATTATGTAAAAAATATTCTTCCGGTTGGTTTTTTTAATTCATCGCAGGAAGAGCAGAATAATAATGGAGAAGGTAGTTCAGAAAAGTGTGAATTAGATATAGGAAGAATAAATCAGAATAAGGAGATATGGCTTTTAGATACTAGCAAGCCTGGAGAGTTTTTTGAAGGAACTGGAATTTTTACAGATGGTAAGACTCTTTTTAGTGAGAGCGAGAAAGAATTGGGAGTTTTTGTTACTAATAAAGTAGTTATTAATACAGAGTATTTATTTGAGTCGCCAGAGTTTAAGGAACTAAATCAAGGTGAAGAGGAAATAAGATTAGCTGACTTGAGAAGAGTGCATGCCGGCGCCTTTATTGCAGGAAGAATATGTAGCACTCAGAAACAGATTGATACTAATAATAATTTTGTGGCTCCTATTGGGAAAGTTTGTATGCTGGATAAATTAGTTGAACAGTCTAATAAAAATTTAGGAATAATAACAGAATGTAATCGAAATATTCAATATTTATTTAATGGAATTTATGTAGATACCAAACTAATAGTTGATGAAGGTAAAATTTACTTAGGAACTAAAAATACTCTTGTTGGAGTTGTTATAAGTAATTCTAAAATAGGAATCTCTAATGAAGATATTGATAGGAAATGGGATACAGATGTTTTAGATCTTTACGAAATTCCTCATAATATTCACGATATACTTGTTAAACTAGATGGTGCGAGAATTGTAGGAGATTGGATATATGAGATTAATTAAGGATAAGAGGGGAGAAGAGTCAGGGTTTTTAGCTGAGCATGTAATTAATATTCTTGTTGCAGTGATTGTTTTAGGAGTTTTGATTATGTTAGGAGTGGCTATATTTAGACCTTATTTGGATAAGAATCCAGATCAAGGAGAGGCTGAGAGACAGATTAAGTTAATACAAGATAAGATAGTTGAACTTGAAAATAGTGGAGGTGAGAGAGAATATATTCTTATTACTCCTAAGTCTTGGGCACTATCTGCATGGCCCTTTACAAGTGCTATTCAAGGGGAGAGATTGATACCTAATGATTGTAAGAATTTCAATACTCCTAATTGTATTTGTTTTTGTTATCTATCAGAGAGAATTTTTGATAAAAACTTAGATAATCAGTATAATGCTAAAGAGTTGATGAACTCTTGTAATTCTGGAGGGGTTTGTATACCTGTTAGAGAGAGTAAGCTTTCATTTAATGAACAGTCTATTACTTTTTTGGGAAATATTAATTATCCTATTATTGTAGATCAGGTTGTAAGAGAAAAAAAGAAAATTTCTATGTCTTTAAGTGGAGACACTCTTACTTTTACTCTTAAACCAATATAAAATGAAAAAAAATAATAAGGCTGAGATGGGAGAATTGATTAGGATTATCTTATGGGTTGTGTTTTTAATTATTGTGCTTGGTGGAGGAGTTTATTATATTCTAACTCGTTTTGGTGCAGGATAGATATATAAATTAATTAGGTTTTATTTTAATGAGAGAAAAATGAGTAAAAAAGGGTTTGTGATGACTAGTTTTTTGATAGGAATTATTATTATAGTTGCAAGTGCGTTTGTTATATTTTTGTTTGTATCCAATCTTGATTTTAGATCTAATATTAATAGAGAGGTATGTCATGATTCTGTTGTTAAGAGGGCTACATTACCTAACCTTATTAGAGAAGGAGTTGATGAATATGTTCCTTTGAATTGTGTGACTAATAAGATATGCTTTAGTTCTAGTGTTTCTGATTGTGAGGATTCTTTAGGTAAGAAGACAAGCGAGAATAATATTAATCTTGTAAGTATTTCTGATAAGGATAAAGAAGAGGTTTTGGATAGAATGGCCAATGAGCTTTATGATTGTCATTCTATGCTTGGTGAAGGGAAGATTAATTTTATGTCTAGAAGATCTAGTGATGAACACTCCTGTATGATTTGTTCTAGAATTGTTTTCAGTGATGAAGAATACCAAGTTGTTAAGGATGTGAAACTTTCTGAGTTTTATAATTATCTTTATTCTAAAAAAGATACGAGTGGAAAGAGTTATTTAGAGAATATTTATGGAATAAAGGAACCTGCTGAGGCTTCTATAATTTTTGATTCGATTGTTAGCGCTCAGGAGAAAAAGAATTCTGAAATTGAAGAGGTTAAGTTTGCTGATTTAAAAATGTTTAATTCTAAGGATACTGTTATTATTTCTCAAATGGTTATACCTGGAAGATTGACATCTTATCTCTCAGGCGCAGGAGTTGGTGGAGGAGTTTTTATTATTGGTACTGCTGCAATATTAGCACTTCCAGTTTCATGGCCTGTAGCTCTTGTTGGAGTTGGTACTATAGCTCAGGGAGCAGCTGCTACTAGTGTTTTAACTTTTTGGTATACAAGTCCAGATGGTTATGTTTATAGCCCTCCAGTTGTTTTAGGATATGAGGAGAAGTTTGACAAGCTTGGATGTACTAGCTATGAGTTTGATGGGTAATGAAAATATGTGGCAAAATAAAAAAGGCTCAGGTGATGAGATTTATAGTACTATTTTTCTTGCAGTTATAGCTGTTGCAGTAATATTAGCACTTGCCTTTTTTATAACGCGTGCACAGGGAAACGCAAGTTATTATGAGCAATATTATGCTAAGCAAATAGCTTTACTTATTGATTATTCAAAGCCTGGAAGTGAGATAAAAATTAATATTCATGATACTGATAGTTTAATTAAAAAAAATAACATTCCTTTAGGAGAGGCTTTTAGTTTTGAAGGTAATAAGGTAAGAGTTAAGCTTTCTAATAGCCTTGGTTACGAGTTTTCTTATTTTAGTGATGTTAAGATAACTAAGGCCTTTGAGTATGATGATAATGGAAGTTTAATATTGAATTTGATAGTGGAGGAAAATAAATAATGGGTGATGAAAAAATAGTTTTTTTATGGTTTTTTGTAATGATTATAATTGTTGTTTCTGGTATTGTATTAGGAGTTAATATTTTTTATTCAGCTAAGATAGATATTCGTGCTTTAGAAGCTAAGGCCTTGAATGATAGAATCTTTGATTGTATTTCTGATAATTTGGATTTGGTAGAGGAAATTACTAGTGGATTTGACTTTTATTCTGCTTGTGAATTATCTAAAGAGGCTATTGATAAGAATTTTTACTTTAATGTTAGTATAAGAGATAGTGAGAGTGGAGTATTGATAAGAGAATATAATGAAGGAAATGGTAATTTTGTTAGTGAGTGTAGAGAAATTGAGAAGGG
>DYHK01000004.1:10648-18149 GCA_020724205.1 Candidatus Aenigmatarchaeum sp.
GCTGATTATTTTGCAAGGTGTGATTCCCAAGAGTATCTTTTATTTTATAAGGCTGAGGGAGTGAGAAAAAAGGCTATAGTTTCTATTAATTCTGGATCTGACAATTTAGGAGGGAGATTATGAATAATAAGGCTAGTATAGGGACTGGTTTTACTTGGATGGCCGCAACTATATTAATTGCCTTTATGATCTTTACATTTCTTGTTTTTGGAGTTGTTCCTCTAAGTAAGAATTATTTTAAAGGAGGTTTATTTGGAAGTGATAGAGAGCAAATTTACTTTTCTGGTAATAATGATTTAGGTGTAAATAATAATGTCTTACTTATTATGGAAGAGAGTAAGAAAGAGGTTTCTTTATGGGCTGATGATTCTGTTTTATACACTCATAGGGATTTTCTTAATAATAAACCAGATGAGAATTTTGATAAGTTATGTGATAAGGTAAAAAGTTACTCTAGTATTATTGATTTTAAGGAAAATATTTTATATTTATCTAGTGGTGAGGAGAGCTTTATTTTGGAGCATGATAGATATAATAATCAGCCTATATGTATAGTAAAACCGCTTATTACTCCAGGAGTTTACAAAACTGTTGATGAGTATATTAAGAGTGATTTTTATTTTATTACAAATAATGGAAATGTAGTTAGAGTAGTTTATGGCGAAAAGGGGTTTGTTTAAAATGAGAAAATTAAATAACATTAATAAGAAGGGAGGGGTTCCAATTGTTGTACTCTTATTTACTTTTGGAGTTTTTGTATTGATAATTATGGCCTTAATTACTTTTAACTCTAGTGGTAGTTTTGCTGGAAAAAAGATTTTTACGGGTACTTTATTTGAGAATGTTTATACTAAAGAACAGATTATTGATTATGCTATCCAGTCTTCCTTAGAAAGAGCTTCTAAAGATTTTAGTGGAGAAGAGAAGGAGTTTGTTAATTTATTTAAAACAGAGTTTGAGAGACATAAGAGAGTTAATTCTGGAACTGGTGAGAGTGTGTTTTCTCCTATAGAGCTTGAGCAGGTCTTTAATCAAATTAGTGAGGAAAATATAGAGATTATTTTTTCTAATGATAGAGAGATAAGTTTTAGTGCTGAAATGAGTATTAATGCTGAGGAGAATGGTGTGAATGTAACTTATACCTATCTTAAAGAATATAAAGTTAATATTTAAGTTTAGTAAGATTGAAGAGCAATATTTATAAACTAAAAATCAGTCTATAATTTATAGAGGTTGATATGAATAATTTTAATTTAGGAGGAGATAAAAAGGGTCAGGAGTTTTCAATTACTACTCTTTTGATTTTAGTCTTAGGTATTATTGTTTTAGTTATAGTTGTTGTTGGATTTACTTATGGATGGAATTTTATCTTTGGTAAGATAGGCTTACTTCCTGGTCAGGATTTACAAGCTGTTGCTAAGTCCTGTGAGATAGCTGCAGAACAAGACTTAAAGATTGATTACTGTAGTCAGTTTAAGGCTGTGACTCTTCCAGGTTCAAGTGGAAAGACTTATATTAACTGCGAATATCCAGGATTAGAATTAACTAAAAAACTTGGTTCTGATTGTGGAAACGATGAAGCTAAAAAATTTTGTAATAATATAGCTCCTGAGAAAAGAGCTGATACAAAAATATATGATAAGAATGACTTAAGAGATTGTGCAACTCTTACAGCTGAAGTACCTGCCGATTAATTCTTCATAAAAATGTCAGATGATTATGGATTTTCTGGAAAGAGAACAACTAAAAAGGATTTAAGAAGAAAGAGAAAGGATAGAGGATATAAGAAGGGCGGACAGCATAGAGCTGATTAATAAGTAAGTTAATGATATATCTTCACCAAACTTATATAAGCTATCTAATTTTCTCATTAATTAATCAATTTACAGTTAACAAATACCCTATAGGTTTTAGAAGTATTTACTTACTCTTTTTAAGTTAGATTTATTAATTGAGTATTATTTTTCTTATTATGATATTTTGGTTGCTATTTGTTATTGCATTTATATGGGTTGTATTTGCAGTTGTACAGGATCTGAAGAGTAGAGAGATTGCAAACTGGTTAAATTTTAGCTTGATTATATTTGCTTTGGCTATTAGATTCTTTTATGGTGTGTTTACTAAAGAACCTTGGTATTTTGTATTTGGGCTTATTGGCTTAGGAGTGTTTTTCTTACTTGGAAATTTGTTTTATTATTCTAGGTTTTTTGCAGGAGGGGATGCTAAGCTTCTTATTGCTCTTGGAACTATAATTCCATTTTCTTTAGATTATAGAGAAAATATAGCTATTAGTTTAATCTTCCTTATTTCATTGATATTATTAGGAGGAGTTTATAGTTTGGTTTACAGCGTGGTTTTAGCTAGTAAGAATAAGATTAAGTTTATTAGGGAGTTTAAGAGTTATTCTAAGAAGTATGAGACTTATCTAACTTATTCTGTTGGATTTTTACTTTTAATGTTAATTGTTTTCTTTTTTTTATTAGACTTGGTCTGGATACTTTTAGGAATTATTGTACTCTTAATTCCTTTAAGTTTAATTTATTCTAAGTCTATTGAGAGTTCGTGTATGTATAAGTATCTTGATTCTAAGAAGGTAGGTGTTGGAGAGTGGTTGGGAGAGAATATTAGGGTTAGGGGTAAGAAAATAGAGGGTAGCTGGGATGGATTAAGTTTAGAAGAGGTTAATTTTATACATAAAAATTATAGGAAGAAGATTTTGATAAAGCAAGGAATCCCTTTCAGCCCTGCATTTCTAATGGCTTTAATTGTTATCTTTGTTATATATTATTTTTTTAATGCTGACTGGTATTTGTTTTTCTTGTTTAATTAAGGAATTCTTCTTGGGTATTTTTCAAGGTGAGACTTCTTAGGTTTTGGTTCCCTTACCTTTTTTTCAGCTTTTTCTTTCTTAACTTTTTTTTCTTTTGGTTTATCTTCACTACTTGAGGCTTCTTTAGTTATTATAATTTCTTGAAGCTTTTTTAGATCGTCTTCAGAGGCTTTTTTTCTTTCAGAAGGAATTTCATCTGAGTATAAAGGAATAATATTAATTATTCCGTGATTGAACATTTCTGATTTTTGTATATGGACTTTCTTTACATCTAATCTTTTTTTCATTAATTCTGAAACTCCTTTTGCAAAGTCTTCTAGCTCTATTGTAATATTATTTTGCGTTATGTGTGATTTGGGAATAATTATTATGTGTCCGTGAGATAAGGGGTTAATTTCAAGAACAGCTAGTGCTGAGGGATTTTCTGCTATTTTGTAGCTAGGTATCTTTCCTGAAGAGATTTGACAGAAGATGCAGCTCATACCTTCGTTAGTCTCAGAATCTCCGTTTTCACTAGAGGATAGCATTTTATTTTTTATTAAGAAGGATTCAAGTTCTTCAGGAGACATTGATTCTATCTGGGCTATAGCTTCTTCTCTTTGATCTTCAGAATAGTCTTGATTTTCTAAGTGACTGATTAACTGTTTCTTTATACTTTTTACCTGTTCTGGGCTTAGCATTTAAGTATAGGAATAATAAGATTTATATATTTATATTTAGATTTATATGTATAAAAAAGGTGCTAAATGAATAGAGCTATCGGTTATTTGATTTCTTTGGTTGGAATTGCTGTACTTGCTTTAAGTGTGGAAGCTGTAAGAATAAGTTTGGGAATTGATGTTTTGTTTCCTTTCATTAGTGGAGTTAGCCAGTATGTGCTTATGGTTATTGGAGCTATTATAATTGTTGTTGGAGTTTTTGTTCTTAGATCTTCTGGAAGAGGAAGGCAACATAAAGAAGTTCCAATATATCACGGAAAAGATGTAGTTGGCTTTAGAAGAATGGGTAAGTAGGAAGATTAATAATCAAAAGATCTTGGTCCTGAACCAAGTCTTCTTAATCTATTAACTATTCTTCTTCTTTCATTAAGATTAGTTTGTGATGGATTAGGTCCGGCAGAATCAATAAGATATCTAAGTCTTCCTTGAAGAGTATTTATTTCACTTTCTTTAGATTCTGACTCAAATCTTCTTATATCTTCTCCTCTAAAGTAGGCTGATATTCTCCTATCAAAAATAAACATAATAATCACTCCTATAAGACTGAAAATGTATATATAGTTTGCAAGAGTTCCAAGACTATCTGCAGAATAAATCCATAAGACCATAAATACTATTCCAACAAATCCCCATACGATTCTTCTTCCCATTCCTGAGAGACCCATATGGTGTGTTCCATAAGCTAATACTAAGAAAGGTAGAAGAGTTGTTACTACAACTCCTAAGATAATATCATTTTGAGACATGAACCTTACTGCTAGAAGAGAGATAACGAGGGAGATTGTCATTGAAATTCCTCTATAACCTTGAGTTAAGGGTAAACGCTCAAGAACCATAAAAACTACAACAAACAATAAAATAAGAATCATCACTTGAGTAAAAAATAACTCACTACCTGAATAGCTATTTGGACCTAATAATAATTCAAAAATTGGGACTAAAAATCTTGTTCCCTGATCTATTATTTGTCTAACTCCTTCTCCTAGATCTATATTTGAGAATCCACCACCAAATTGAGCTGAGACTAGAGTAATGAATAATATAGAAAGTGTTATTGTTAAAGTAAATAATGCTAATCCTCTTTTTGTATTCATTAATTTTATATGTTCGGGAAGTTTAAAAAGATTTGTTTTGATAAATGATTATATCTTATGATTTTATATACTGAAAATTACGAAATGTTTATAAATAAGATTAAGCTCTTTTATTTATTGGGTTATTATTATGGCTAAGGTTAAAAAAAGAAGTGTTAAACATAAGGTTAAGAGAAGATCTTTACCTTCTATTAGATCTTCAAGTAGAGTTAATTTTAAACAAGATATTTTAAAATCATATACTTTTTGGATTTTAATAGCTTTAATAGCAGTCATGGTTATTTTTTCAGTTGTTAAGTTAATTAATCCTTCACCAAGTTTAGCTCCAGGAGATGGAACTTCAAATCAATTTGTTGATCAAGTTGTTTCTGTTGTAACTGGAGGTATTGATTTAGTTACTAATGCAGGAAGTCCATTATTTTCTGCACTTCTTGGGGATGTTGCTCAAGGAAGTGATTTATTTGTTAAGACTTTAATATTTTTATTAGTAGTTTTAGTTACTGTTGCTGTCTTGGAACAGGTTTCTTTCTTTTCAGCTAGACCTTGGATGCAATTTGGTGTTGGAGGTATAGTTTCTATTTTAGGTATAAGATTTATTCCAAATGATATGATTACTGCTATAGCCTTTCCTTCAAGTGTTTTTGTTGCTTCAATAGCTATAGGTTTACCATTTCTTTTATATGGTATTGTATTACATAATTCTATTAAAAATACTTACTTAAGAAGAGTTGGATGGACTTTATTTGCGACTATGGTTGTTGTTTTATGGTTTTATAATGCTGATAAACCTTATTTTTATTCAATTTATTTAACTTTCTTAATATTTACTGCTATTGCTTTCCTATTTGACGGTACTTTACAACATTTTTTAAATGTTTCAAGATCTCAAAGAAATGTCGAAGGAGTAACAGAAAGACAAAGAAATAGAATCTTAGGAGAAATAAACGATTTGGAATCTGCTTATAGAGCTACTACAATACCTTCAAGACGTGTTGAAATTGAGAGAGACATTGCTAGTCTTAAAATTGCTCTTAAAAGATTGAAATAGTAATTATTAAAAACTTATTTTATTTACTATATTTATGAAAAGAGGATTGTTTATTTTGTTTTTATTTGTAGCTATTATTAGTTGTTTAAGCTCTGTAGTAGCTCAAATAGATATTGATGCTAATAATCCTGGGGATCCGCTTGGTATTTCTGGAGTAGCAGATAATCTACCTGAAAATACTGATGAGGCTAAAGATGTTGCTTCTGATTATTTAAAACAAGAATGGACTAAGATTCTTGAGAGAAATGATTTTGGGCAGGCAATACTAGGTGTTGGAAGGGTTTTAAGTGCACTTAATCCAGTGTTTTTGATTCTTTTTGGTTTAGAGTATTCTTTTAGTTGGTATTTTTTCATGATCTTTTTTTTATGGATAACTATTTTTGTAATAATTTTTAGAGCTATTTATGTTGTTTTTCCTGATAAGATGTGGATTTCTTTAGGAATTTCATTAATAGTCTTAATTCTTGGTGCTCAAACTAAATCAATTCAGAAAGGAGTGGATTTATTATCTCCATTTATACAGAGTAGAACTGCGATTTTCTTATTCTTTTTAGGATTGATTATTTTACTTACTATTGATGCAGTTATTATGAGAATGTTAAGAAAGATAACTAAAGATAGATTAGATAAGGATAAGGAAGCTTTGAGAGAATTGAAGGCTAAAACTGTTGAGAAGATACATGATATAACAATAAGAGGTTCTGGAGGCAGACCTTAAGTTTAACCAAAAGCTCTTCGGAAATCAACTATGTCTGCTGAGTTAACATGAGGGATTTTTCTTAGCTCTTCTTCAAGAGCATCTCTGTCTGCATCTTCCTGCCATGCAAAGGTTATTAGTATTGCATTTAAACCAAAAGCTATAGGTTCTCTTTCTATTTTTGCTATCTTGCCATTTTCTCTTACTACTATTTCCTCTACTCTAGATTCAATCTCTTCAAGATCGGCACTAGGAGAGTCTGGCATTAATTTTACCTTAACTGCTGCGCTTCCCATGTGAAGAAGTAGGTAAATTGGTTTAAAAGGATTTTGGTAAGTAAATATGAGTAAAATCAGTAGGTTAAATGATAAGTATAGATTGTTAAATGGAGATGTAGTGTGATTAATTAAGGAGGTATGTAGATAACTTATTTGAGTAAGTAATGAAATGTAAAAACCTCCTGCGGGTTTTCACGAATCCAGCATCCATTAGATAACTGAGGCTAAAATCCAGAGGTTAGATGATAGTTATAAGGTAATTTAAATAGTCTAAGCTGTAAATTTTCTCTTATGAAAATTTATTCTCGTTCATTTTACATAATTTTTATTTTTCTGCTTTTATCACTAGAAAGTTTATTTTAAAACATATTAGGTGGTGATTTATGATATAAACTTTTAAAAATGATAGTTATTTTTACAACCTATTAAGAGGTAAAAATAAAAGGGGAAAATGCAGAATTATAATCAGATTGTGGATAAGATTTCTAAGGCTTCAGGACTAACTGTAGAAGATGTTGAGAGGAAGATAGAGGGAAAGTGTGCTAAGCTCTCTGGACTTATTAGTAAGGAGGGGGCTGCACAGATTGTTGCTTCAGAGCTAGGAATTAGTTTTGAAAAAGAGAAGATGAAGGTTTCTGAGCTTAATAATGGAATGAAGAAGGTTAGTCTTGTTGGGAAGGTTGTACAGTTAAATCCTGTTAGAGAGTACAATAAGAATGGTAAGCAGGGAAAGATTGGGTCTATGAACCTAGGAGATGAGACTGGGAGTTTGAGAGTTGTTTTATGGGATACTAATCATATACAGTTAATTGAGGATGGGAAGATTAAGGAGGGA
>DYHK01000093.1 GCA_020724205.1 Candidatus Aenigmatarchaeum sp.
TTAAGAATTCTATGACTTTTGCTCCTGATTTACTATCTAAGTTTCCAGTAGGCTCGTCAGCCAAGATTATATCAGGGTCATTTGCAAGTGACCTTGCTATAGCAACTCTTTGTTGCTGCCCGCCAGATAATTGATTAGGGTAGTGATCAAGCCTGTCTCCAAGATCAACCATTTCAAGCAGTTTCCTAGCCTTACTCTCACGATCCTCTTTATCTAGTCCTTGAAACATCATAGGAAGTGCTACATTCTCTAGAGCAGTCAGATTTGGGATTAAATTAAAGCTTTGAAAGATAAATCCGATTTTCTTTCCCCTAATTTGAGCTAATTCAGATTCAGTCAGATGTTCAATATCTTGTCCATCTAAATAAATCTCTCCCTTAGTAGCAAGATCTAAACTCCCTGTAAGATTCATTCCAGTACTTTTTCCACTTCCACTAGGCCCCATAATTGCTACAAAATCTCCTCTTTCTATTTCAATATTAATTCCATCTAGAGCCTTTACAATATTATCTCCCATATAGTAATACTTAGCAACATTCCTTAATTCTATTAAATTACTTTTTTTCATACCTATTCCTAGAAGAGCAATCATTTAAATTTTACGGAATTAAGAGCAACTTATTGTGATTTTATTAACTTAGTCAGACATAAATCTAAACAATCTTGAATATATGGATGAAGTGTTACTTTAAACTCTTTAGTATAATCTTCAGGTTTTACAATTTTAAAGGCATCATGAAAATTATCTAATCTTACTTCACCTAGGCCTCTAGCAAAGTATACGGTGGTAGATGTATCAGTACCTGTTCCATGATTAAAAGGATCATCTTCAAAAAATTGTCTACAAGTCCCTAATTCTTTAAGTTCTTGAATATCTCTTAATTCAAGTCCACATTCCATTTTAGCCTTTGTTTTTAACGTCTCTTCATAAGATACATTTTTTTCTAGCCTACCACCTATTACCCAGAATTGACCTCTTGCAGGATCATTAGATCTCCTAACTAATAAGATTCCTCCATTATATTTAATACACACATCAACACAAGAAATAACAGAATTTTTATGGATTTGACTGTATAACTCTCTTTCTATAAATCCTGGATTTACTATACTCGAATTTGGATTAATATGATATTCCTTCATAATTTCAAAAAATAAAATCCTTCTTTTAAAGTTATGTATGTTATATCATTCAGGATTAAAGAAAGCTTTTTAAACCATCTTTATATGATTTTAATATGATTATACCTATTAGATGTTTCTCGTGTGGAAAGCCAATAGCTCACTTATGGGAAGAATTCAAAAAGAAGACTGAAGAAGGAGAGCAGCCAGGCAAGGCTCTTGATGATCTTGGTCTTGAAAGATACTGCTGCAGAGCTGCCTTCTTAGGACAAACAGATCTTCTAGAGTTAACTACAAAGTTCAAGAAATTCTAATTTACCTGTTAAATTATAAACATACTGCTACAAAAAAGACAGTATATTAAGAAATGTTTAAAACTAAATAGACATTTATCTCTTCATGATAGAATACCTTTCAAATATCTGGATTTTGCTTATTAATTCTGCCCTGTTTGGTCTTTTTACCAAATTAGCAGATTTATGTGATGAGCACCATTGGAAACCCTTCAAAGGGGCAGGTCTTTTCTTCGGGATTTTATGGGGTATCTTTGGGGCAGCCGTAATAATAGGACATCCTCTAATTGGTTCTTTCTATTTAGCAATACTTTTTCATTGGATTCTAAGAAACAAAATAGACTATCTCAATCACGGAATAGCCACGATAATTATATTAATATCTTTCATCTTTGTTAGTAAGACTTATCAATTTGATTGGTATTTATTTGGAGTTATTTTTGTGACTTATTCTATTTTTGGAGTATTAAGAGACCATAAGAAAATAGAAAGTAACTGGTTTACTAGATGGAATGTTTATGCTTACATAATCTTGTTAGTATTCGCCTTTCTAGATAGAAATTATCTTATAGTTGTCTATTCTTATGTTCTAAATAGTTTGTTTTATCAACTCGCTAAAAAGCTTCAAAAATAGTTAATTAATCTTTTCAATATCCTGATTTATTATGATTGGGTTGAAGGCATGTATTTCATCTGTTAAGATAGAATCTGGTATGGGGTTATAAAGGAATATTTTCTTTTTTAATTCCCATGCCTTGAACATTTCTAAAAAGGTTGCTCCGCCAACATAATTTTTCTGACCATGTTTCTC
>DYHK01000094.1 GCA_020724205.1 Candidatus Aenigmatarchaeum sp.
TGCCTGAACCATGTAATGGAGACTTCGATACTGGAAGTATATACTTCTGGGGAGAAGCAATTTAAAAGGAATTAAATTATTTTTTATTTTATTTTTTAAATTCCTTTTTTATATTTTAGGCTTAGTAAAAGCCATTAACATAGTGAGAAATCACTTTCACAAAATCACAGAAAATTAATAAGAGAGAGTATAAAATGAAAATAAACTCATATATTGGAATTTTTGGAATAATTCTTTTAGTGCTAACTATTTCTATATTTAGTTTTTCAAGTGTAAGTGCATATTCCTGGGTGTGTTTTGAAAAGGGACAGAAGATAGATTTTTGTAATCCTAAAGCACCTGATAGAATATGTGATGTTAATTCTGGTTACTGTAGTTATTGTCTTGGAACTTACGATTCTGCTAAAAAATGTTATAAAACCTGGAGCTGGAATGGGTGTAATGATGATCCTCCAAAATGTGAGCCTGGAGAGGGTGATGGAGGAAGTGTAGACACTACTGCCCCTAATATAAGTATTTCAAAACCTGAAAATAACTCTTTATGGACTGCACAGGGAGTTCCACTTACATTAAGCACAAATGAGTTTTCAGATATATACTTCTTAGATGTTCTTGATGGAAGAGGAAGATGGAGTAGATTATGTGAGAATTGTAAGATGTATTCTAAACCAAAAAATTTCAAAGAGGGAATAAATATGATAAGAATAAGAGCTACAGATAAAAGAGGAAATGAGGGATTCAAAGATGTGACTTTCTTTATTGATTCAAAAAAACCAAGAATACATAAGACTGAGCCTAAAAAAGGATTTGCAAACGGAATCTTTTCTGTACAATATACTGAAGATAATGTTAAAAAAATAAACATAACTTATGGAAATGGAATAAAGGGTTTCAAGAGTGTTAATCTTAACAACTGTCCTTCTGGCAAGAAGGTAAACTGCCAGACGAGTAAGATAAATTTAAGCGAGTATTCTGGACAGGAGATACAGTACTTTTTTACTGTTGAAGACAAGGCAGGAAGCAGGATAAGCTCTAAAATTGTTAGAGTTAAGGTAGATATAACTCCTCCAAAAGTAGATTATTTTAATTACACTCTTAATAATAATAAGCTAAGTGTTGTTTTTAATATAACCGAGCCTAATTTTGATAAGATTGACTTTATAGATAGCGGGGACTCGAGACCTAGATTCAGGACATTATGCTCAAGCCTAAAGGAAGGAAAAGTCTGTGATAAAAAAATAAGTCTAAAAGAAGGAGTACATAATATAGTCTTTATCATAACAGACGATGCTGGAAATTCAGCAAATAGGACTATTAATAATTTGAATGCAGTATAAACAAATGCTAGAATTTAGAGGGAAAACTTGGAATTTAAAAATAAAAAAAAGAGTGAATTTTTCCTAGCTGGTGTTATCTTACTATTTCTATTAGTTCTAATTATTCTTCCTTTATCCTCTGCTCAGCTTATAATTGGGGACAAGGTATACTGTAACTTCAAGTGTTTTGATCCTGATTCTTTAAGTGATAATCAGACAGAAACTATAAATCCATCAGTCGGAAATGAGACGAGTCTTCAGGATATACTTGATAATGCCGGTTATTTTATTAATGTCTCGAGTGAACAGAGCAATGTACAGATATGGGAATCAAATGACAGCGCTAATCTTGAAGTAGAAATCACTTTTATTGCAAAAAGAGCTCTAGCAAATCAGACATTTGGATATTATTTTGAAGGAAACCCTAACTCTTTTGTTCCAATATTTGAAGCAGGTAATCACCCAGGATTTAATCTTCCTATTGCCTCTCCTGGACAGAAGTTTACAATCACTCTTCCTGCTGGATCAAGAATAGGATTTGCAATGAATTCCTCACTTCTTGGAGTTACCTCAACATATTATACTGAAAATATTTTTAATCCTGGACAGGTTGATCATGTTGTTGCAGTAGACTTATTTGATGAGTATCTTTTAGGTTTTGAAAACTCTGGAGGAGAGTTTGATTATCAAGATCTTGTTGTCTCTATAAAAATTAATAATTGCAGTGCTGAATTATTTCCAATAACTCCTTTTGCTCTAGAGGTTCCAGGAATATGGATGAGAAATGAATCAAGAATTGTCTATGATGACGCAACTGAACCAGGAAGAGTATCTCTTGATGGAGAGAGACTTATTGAGAGAATCAACAACTATGCTTTCGAAGGTGA
>DYHK01000095.1 GCA_020724205.1 Candidatus Aenigmatarchaeum sp.
AAACAGGAACAACATAATCTCCATCTAAACTTCCACAACTCGTAACATAAATTCCGTCAGAAATATTGTAACATTCGAAACTAATATTCTTTTGTTTAGATAAAAGAGTTTGATTATTTGCATCTTTAATCAAGTCCCCAGAAGAGTTATATCCAAAGGCACTCAAATCAAAACCGAATATTCCTGGAGACATGCTTGCTAAATTACTTGAATCCAATGTGAAATTAATATTAATATAATTTAATTCCTGGTCTGAGATATTTTCATAAAATATACTCAAATTACCCTCATAAATATCAAACTGTGAATTAATACTCCAATTGAAACTAACATTGAATGCTGTATTTGCATCTGTTCCATCTCCTACTAAATTTCTTAAATATCCTTCAAGAGTAAATACTCCTGGTGTAAGAAAAACGCTAGATGGCCCTGAAGTTATTTCTTCATATATATAAGGTCCCCCTGTAGTTGAAACTAAAGTCCCCGTAACATTTTGAGATCCAGAAGAAGCTCTCTCTGTAAGCTCATTTACAATTATAGTGAATTCCTCCTCACTCACTTCTCCCAAGAAACTGGCATTAATTTCTACACCTCTTGAACTTTCTGCGTTTAGTGTAAATGAATCAGATGGTTTCAAAGGACTATTATCGAAATAAATTCTTTTATCTAATTCAAAGAAATTATGAGTTAAACTAAATTCTAATTGGCAATTACCGTCAATATATTCAGAATCTCCAGTATTGTTTATAGTTACATTTGTAATATATTTATTCTCATCAAATCCTGCATTTGCTCCCAAACTACTCTCAACAATATCCCAAGTACAATCCCATGCTACTTCGAATGTCTGATTAGAAGAAGTAGTTTGGTACCCCAAAGTATCATTTGAAACTACCCTAATTGTGTAATTACTTTCACCACCTAAAACAAAACTCTGATTATACAAATTATAAATTCCTTTTGTACTCATATTACTCATCGTAAGATTATTCCAATCCGAACTAGAATTCTTCCACTGTAAAATTAAAGTATCTAAGTTGGAATCTAAATCAGTAATATTTGCCCTAATTTCTACCCTCTCGCTTGGATCTAAGAAATTAAAATCTCCTGGAATATAACTTACATTTACAAAAGAAGGAACCCTATTTCCGAAAGTTAATCTTGTTTCAGTTGAATTAACATTCAATCCTTTATCCCTCACAGAAACAAAATAATTATAATTTGTGCCTATAAGAACGTTTGATTGATTTACAATTAAGCTGTAATTTACAACATTTGGATCTATCAAAGTTAAATTCAAACTAGAATTCCCATCTGCGCTTGTTGCATTTTTATTATAAAAAATGGTATAATTATTTGCTTGAGCTGGGAATTTATTCATTTGAGTGAGATAAACCTGTTTAATTTCATTATCGCTTAAAGATCTATTCCATATCATAAATTCATCTACACTTCCATTCCAATCCCTTCCCGCAATATGTACTCCGTTTGTACTTGCGTAGTGTTGCCTAATAGTATTTAGTGCGCTATATGTTCGGTTATCTCTTAAAATTCCATTTATATAGAGCTTCATTTGTTTTGTATCTGAATCAAATGTACAAGATAGATGATTCCAAGTATTAAGCGATGTTCCTTCTCCAGGAGTGTATGAAACAGAATAACCTGTTAGAGTTGTTGCATCTTGCATCCTACATATCCAAGCAGAACTCGTTTGCCATAAATAAAATCCAGAACCATCTTCAAAAATATAAGTTCCAGTTCTTTTATTGTGCCATACTGAGACAGTTATATCTGTCCAACCATTAAAAATAGAATATGGTAAATGTACTTCACTGCCACTATCAAAATCTCTAGCTTTTCCAAAAGGTCCACTCACTTCAGAAACGTATCCGCTACTTCCTGCAAGAATACCATTATAACCTCTTCCAGAATAATCATAAAAATAAGTCCCATTTTCCCCATATTCGCTTCTGTTCTCAAAATTAATAAAAAGATTTAATCCTTCAAACAAATCAGGAACTGGAGTAAGAACATCCAAATTAATAGAAGTATTAGTTCCATTCCAATTATAAGTAATATTTCTCAATCCATTTTCTTGGATGGACACATTTACTATAAAACTTGAATCGACTGCAGTATTATTTGTAGGATTTGAACTAGTAAATTCAATTAATGGGTAAACAGACTCGAGCACCGTAAA
>DYHK01000096.1 GCA_020724205.1 Candidatus Aenigmatarchaeum sp.
CATATTAACATAGGGTTTAATCAAAGTTTTACAAGTTCAATTTCAAGAGTTTTTTGAAGAGTATTTATGAATTGCTCTTCTTTGTTTTTTTCTACAAGGCAACCTGCAGCAAATTGATGGCCTCCAACTTCTCCACCAACCTCTTCTATAACAGAGCTTAGAACATCACGGATATTTTTCCCATTTTTTCCAACTACTCTTGCTGAGACTTTAATCTTTGTATCATTATATGCCATTGCTATTATTGCCTTTCCATCCTCATATTCTCTAGAATTTGAGAGAATGCTTGCAATTGTTCCTATTATGGTGTCTTTTATTTTATCTTCTGCGTGAATAATTATATAATTCTTTTTTTCTATTTTCTTTAACTTTGGGAGATTTTCTAGAGCTTTTACTATACTTTGTTTGTGCTTTGTGTAAATTAAGTCTGCTTTTGTCTTTGCTTTCTTGTTTTGAAGGCAGAAGGCAATTGCAGTTCCTGATTCGCCCGAACGACTGCATGCATTTATCATTGCACTTATCTGGCGGACGTCTTCAAGTTTATTGAAGAAATTTACTAGGTAAATATTTCCAATGAGATCTTCTGGAGATCCGGAATCAGATCTTTGAAGAGTTATTGCTGTTAGTAGCTTTGATATTTCTTCTTTATCCAGTTCTATAAGGGTTTTATACTGGCCATTAACTGGTTTTATGTCAAGGTCTCTTAGGAAGTCTGTCACGCCAGTTGAAGAACCTGTTACTCCAGGTATATATATTTCTGAATTATATTCAAGAACCTTATTAACTGGACGGGTAGCTGGGTACATCAGTATTCCTTTCTTTACACTCACTTTAGAGTCTTTTATTATTGAAGTATATATTTTCCCAATATTTTTTTCAAGAGTGTCTCCTACCATTCCTATTACTGCTAGATAAGCTAGGTCAGTATTTTGAGAATCTAATTCTTTTGCAAATAAGTATGAGAGCCCTGCTCCACTTATTTCTTCAGCTTCTTGAAATAGGTGAGGATTAACTATAGTTACATTACTTGGAATTTCTGAGGTTATTTCGTGATGGTCAAGAATGAAGACTTCTGTGTTAAGGTTTTTTATGTAATTAAAGCTGTTTGATGCTAGGTCTAAGAATAAGATTACTTTGTTCTGAGGTAGTTTTGTAAATACCTCTTCTTCAAGCTGCTTTACAATTCTTAGTGAGAAATTTTTGTTAAGCCTTGATAGTGCTTTAGACATGATTGCTGCAGAGGTTATTCCGTCAGTATCATGGTGAGATATAACTTGTATCTCTTTATTTTTTGTTTTCTCTATGAATTGTTTGGCAACTTCCTTAATTGATGCCAACATTTATTTATCCTCTTTTTAATTCGTAGTTACTTATTCTTTTTCTAAGTGAAATATATCTTACAATGTCTCTTTCTGCTCTTTTATCTTGTTTGTTTTTTGAAAAGTGAGATTCCATATTCTTTACTTTTTTATTAATAAATACAGAATCTTTATCATAGCTTACATTATTATCTTTTAGTATTTTTGTTATTTTTTTCCCAAGAAGTTTTATTTTATCTACTCCATATTTTTCCTTTAGAATTATACCTATTTTTGAAGGTGAGTTACCTTTTTTAGCTAGATCTACAACTATAGCCTCAATATCTTCTAATTTTGCTCTTTCAGGAACTTTTTTTTCTTCCTTAGTTGATTTAGCCTTTGCCATAAGTTTCTTTCTTTTTCAGTGTTTAAAAATGTTAGCATTACTTTATTTTTGTCCTCGATAAGATAACAATAGCCCTGCCAGGATTCGAACCTGGGTCTCTGGTTCCAAAGACCAGAATCTCTAGTCTTCTTTCTGAAATCAATCAGGAAAAAATTTGACCGCTGGACGACAGGGCTATTTATAGTATAGATCTTAATATCGTTTATAAGGATTTTGATTTTAATTTGAAGAAATATTTATATATGGCTTTTATGTTTAGTATGTATTGTTAAGTTAATTGAAAGATTCAATATAAATTGAATCTGCAGTTAATAAATTAACTGAAAGGAGGTTGATAATGAATGAATAAGAATATTTTGGTTTTAGCTTCGGTTATTTTTGTATTAACTTTATCTCTTTCTTTTGTGTCTGCAAGTTGGTTTACAGATTT
>DYHK01000097.1 GCA_020724205.1 Candidatus Aenigmatarchaeum sp.
GCTCCCCTTCATTCTTGTAACTATAGCTCCCCTCACATACTTTCCCATACTCTCGGCAAGCTTAGCAGTCTTCAAGGCATCAGTTACAGCAGGCATTTCAGGATTTGTAACAATAATAACCTCATCTGCTATTTTTAATGCCTCAAGAGCCTCATCACCTAAACCTGCAGCTGCATCAAAAATAACAATATCTGATATTTTCCTAAGTTCTTTTTCAATATTCCCAAGCTCTCTTGCATCAACACTGCTCAATTCCTTAATAGAAAGAGAAGAGGGAATTACCTTTGCTCCAGAATCATGCTCATAAATAGCATCCACAAGATCAGCATTTCCTGATAAAACATGATTAAGAGTAACAGGAACAACAGGTGCCCCTAAATGTAAACCAACATTAGGAGTTGTTAGATTAACATCAACAAGAGTAACATCCTCATCAAATGAGCTTATAGCAGTTGCAAGGTTAACTGCCGTGGTAGTCTTGCCAACACCGCCTTTTCCAGATATAATAACAATAAATTTTGACATCTTTTGTGATCCTTTTTATAGTCATCTCGCATAAAATCAAGATGAAAGAAATTGTTTAAGATAATTTATAAACTTTTCCAATATTATCGAATATTCCTTCAATTTATCGAGGTTAATTTTTATTACCTGGCCTCTATAGCTTACTTTTAGAGCCACATTCTTTCTAAACTCTCCCTCAGACTCTGTATTAAGCTCCTCAATTCTTCTAAACATCTCATAAAGGTCAAGAGTCTCAATAATTACAGGTTCTTTTTTGAAAGTCTCTCTTATAAGATCCATCTTCTGTTTAGGAGAGCTAGGAATGTTTTTAACTAGCTTTTTCTTTTTCGCATGCTGTAATAAGTGGTCAAAACCATATTCTATCATGGTTGTCCATCTAAGAATAAGATTAACAATGACTTCAGAGGTCTTTGTGTATTTCAAACTTACATATAATAAGTGATCCGCGCTGATTTTTTCTTTAATAATTCTGTCCATACCAAACCGTGATTTTAACAAAAAGGTGCAAAGAATCTAAGCATAACTTATTTATATACTTTATTGTTTACCACTTAACAAACGTTAATTACAGAATTAATGTTTGCCTAAATAATCTTTTAATTCAGTTGATGTTAAATCTCTTTTATTTAAAAAATCGTATTGGATACCAAGACTATTATAGACTCTAGCCCACTCAGATTGAGAAGTAATTCCATCTTTATTTATATCTGCAATTATAGATACTTGATTTTGTAAATTCAATCTAATTTTTTCCTGCTCTCTAGGGTTCTCAAATATTGCATACTGAAAAGGAAGCCAAAAAATTGCAGCTAAAGTTATAGGAAGTAAAGGTCCAAAATATCTTCCAATAGGACCTTCCATAATAGTAGCTTCATTAAAATCTCCAATATTAGATAATAAACCTCTAAAACCTTGTTTAGGTTCCAACTCTTTTAATCTTTGTTCTACATTCATATAATAATTAATAATAAAGTATATTTAAATTCTAAGGTAATATCTTATATAAATCACAAGTATTAAAAATCTCCTATTTCTTTAAATAAAAATGACAAAAATAGGTCTAGAAATTCACGGTTACCTCAACGCAAAAGAAAAACTCTTCTGTAATTGCAAGGCAAACTCTATTTCAGGTGAGGTTAAACCCAACACAAATATTTGTCCTATATGTACAGGTCAACCTGGAAGCAAACCAATGCTACCAAATAAAGAGGCTATAAAAAAATCAATTCAGATAGGCCTAATGTTAGGTTCTAAAATAAATACTATAGAATCTGGAAATAAACTAGTCTGGCAGAGAAAACACTATAGCTGGCCAGATCTTCCAAAAGGCTACCAAAACACGATTTCAGGAACATACTCAATACCAATGGCTGAAAACGGCAAATTCCTAGGCATAAGAATAAAAGAGGCTCATCTAGAAGAAGACCCGGCTGCATGGGATCCACTAACAGGAGCTATAGACTATAATCGTTCAGGCCTTCCACTAATAGAAATAGTTACAGAACCAGACTTCAAATCCTCAGAAGAAGTTGCCTTATGGTTAAAACAATTAATTCTAACCCTATCTTACATTAAGGCCCTAAATAAAGAAGCTGGAATTAAA
>DYHK01000098.1 GCA_020724205.1 Candidatus Aenigmatarchaeum sp.
TCTATATACATTTTAATTAAACATCTCCCTATAAAGACTATGGCCATGTCTTGCAAGGTTTTCAAAATATCCTGTAAACCATTGATTCATTGAAACTCCTGCCTGGTCTGATTCTTTGATATCTTTAAAAGTTTCGATTCCTCCTGTTCTTATAATATGAAATTCATGAGCTGGATGGCCTGCTTTTACATATTCCACTGCTCTTGAACATAATTCCAATGAAGAATCCTTAAGTGCTCTACCACTAACTCCTCCCCCAAATGTTTTTGTGAAGTGATCATAGAGATTTCTTTCGCTTGGATGTATAAACTCTCTTCTCTTTTCATAATGTGTTGAAGTATTTCCAAAATTCACTCCATCATATCCTAAAGCAAATAACAAGTCTAACAATGCTGGAACTTGTTCTACTTCAGTATCATTAGAAAATTTGACAATTACTGGAATTCTTCCTGTTCTTTCATTCAAGAAATATTGTTTAATATAATTCAGCCTATTATATAAATCGTCTTCTTGAGGTTTTCCATGCTGAGTATTGGGACAAGATTCATTTATCTCGAGAAAATCAACACCTACTTTTTCATATAGTTTCATTCCATCTACAAGGCCCTTTAATTTATCTTCTCCTTGCAAATCCGGAGAACCCATAACACTCCAACCTATCGGAGTATTTTCTAATCTTCCAGAGGGATGTTTATTTAATTCAATATCTTGGATAATACACGCTAGCTTTGATGCATTTACTTCATCACCGTGATTTGGAAGACCTAAAAAGTTTGATGCTGAGTGAGATTTTGGATAGGGTGTAAATGGAAGATAAACTCTATTTTTTTCATTTCCTGTTCTAATATTCCATGTTCCTGTTCCTCCAAGATAAGCTCCTGCTCCCTGAAGTGCAACCATTTCATAACACTCTCCATTTTTGAACATTCCAGCAGCATTCATTATAGGCGACTTGAATGTTAATCCCCATAAGGTTCTGCTTAATTCTTCTGGAGGAGAATAAATTTCAGTTTCATTTGGTAATTCCTCTTTTATTTTGTTTAGAAAATCAATTCTTTTTTTAGAATATTGTGAGATAACAAGATGAGGAGAAAATAAACCAATAAAGGGTCTTACTACACTTTCTAGTTTTAATAAAGTAGTAGCTTTCATAAATTTTGATATATTAAACTGTTTTTATATATTATTGTAATTTGTTTTATGGATCTAAGATACATATAAAGATGTTTGTATCTCTTGAAAACTTTTAAATGGATCCAAGGGGATTCGAACCCCCGACACCTGGCTTAAAAGGCCAGTGCTCTAACCAGGCTGAGCTATGGATCCAGAATATAATTCAATAAAAGATTAATGTTTTTAAATGCTTTTGCAAAAGAGTTTATCTAGATTAGAATTGGAGTTTACAGTATATCCTACTAAGTTAGTTATCCTAATTTTTCTTCTATCTTCATTAGGAATATTTAAAAATGTTATAATTATGAGGTTTTTATGAAAATAATCAGGCAAGAAGATATAAAACAGAGTTTAAGTGGAGAATATGCTTTGCTTATTTTAGATACTGAAAGAGGATATGAGGCTGAAAAAGTACATAGAGATACTCTTGATTGTCTTAATGCAATTAATACTGGAGTGTATACTCATGTTAGAAGGGGACGTTTAGAGGTTGTTAGAGTATATGAGGGTGTTTCTTCTGAATCTATTAATATGGTGAGACCTATTTTAACTCCTAAAAAACAACATAAATATGAGTTAAGCATGCTTGATTCTTTATTTTATCGAGGATCTGATAATGCAACTGAACTAAAGTTGCTAGCTTCCTAATTCAAAGAATGTTAGAGTAAATAATATTGAAGACTTATCTTCTGCTTCTTTCATAGTATGAGAATCTATATAAAATGCCTTTCTCCCTGATTTTGATAATTCTTCTGCTAACTTTTTTAAATAGTCTAAGTAATCAGCGTTAATATAATAAGATATCTGACTGTCCTTTAAATTTTGATTTATAGTTATAGCAACATCAAGAAAGTGTTGGCCAAGATTAATTACATTTCCGTATTTTGAAGTGTATCCTCCATTCTTTTCTGATTTTCTTAGAGG
>DYHK01000099.1 GCA_020724205.1 Candidatus Aenigmatarchaeum sp.
GGCATACATAGGCTTAAAAGATAAGAACGGAAAAGAAATATATGAAGGGGATAAAACAAACAAGGGTGTCATTGAATATTGGAAAGGTAAATATATTGTAATGGATAACGAACAAAATTATGATGATTTATGTTGGTGTCATACTGAAATTGAAGTAACAGGCAACATCTATGATATAACCCAGAGTTATTAGAGAGGGAGGAATAAAGAATGAAAGAAGTGGATTGTTGTTTAATTTGTGGAGAAAATTTACCTTTTGATTCTCTTTATGATGACACTTGTAATAAATGTGCAATAGATAAAGGTATTTTAGATGAATCATGGGATAAAGAATAATAAGAGTTTAAGGAGGAATAAAGAATGCGTTGGAATGACAAAAGATTAGAGAAACATTTTAATAGAATTATAAATCATGCACTAGAGAAGGGATTTACAGAAGAAGAATTAAAATATCCATATTTAGATGGATTATCAAGACAAACTAAAAGCCAAAGAATTATGAGAATGATAACACTTGCTTATTATTTAGGTGAACTTAAAGGAATAAGAGAAATAGACGAAGGGAAAACACTTATTACATTTAGATAAATAGGAGGAATAACCTATGAAGCAAAGACTAACTAAAGAAGATGTACTTAGTCTATCTAAAGAGAAACAGGATGCGTTAAGGGAGTTATGGGAGCCTAAAGATGAGGATTTGTTTATATATGCTTACAGACATACAGAAAATCAAGAATTTCCAACAAATATAATAACAAGTTATAATAAAAATTTAAACCAATATTATAGTGATACTAATAAAAGATGGTGGTATAAAAACGATATGTTACCTCTTTTAAGTATAGGGGATATAATAGAGATGTTAGAAAACATAAATGTTTATTGGGAAGATAAATTATTTTTTGGATATCCATCTTTCAACAAAAACATTATGGAAAATGTAATAGTTATCGAAAAATCTTATGATGGTGAATTAATAGATGCTTTATTCTTAGCATTAAAGGAAGTGTTATAAATGAAATGCTCTTACTGTCATAAAGAATGTGAAGGATTTGCATTTCAACAAGATAATTTACTAGTATTTGCACATAGAAACTGTACAGAAGAGCAAATTGAAAAGTATGGTGCTTTAAAAATACTTTAAAGGGGTGTTATAAATGGATAGTAAAGATATTGATATAATTAAAAAAGCTTTAATTAAAGACTTTAATGACTTATATCAAAAAGAATATTGCACTGATTATAAAGAAAAAAGATTAATAAGAGGAATAGAAATTGAAATTATGGATTTCGATAACTTAATTAAAGCTATTGAATTATTCAACTTAAACGCTATATATCATGTTTGTAGTGATTGAAGGTGATTAAATGTATCTAACAGCTTTATTCATCTTTACAATATTTATAGCTAAGACTATATGGGATATAGTAGTAAAGCAGAATGAGAAGCAGGCTTTATTGGATATAGTAGTATTAACGGTAAGTGGCAGTATATTGATGTTAGGAGGGTAGAAGATGAAGGGGTTTAAAGTAGTGTGTAAAGATTGTGGGAAAGAAATAGATTTTGAAGATGCCTATAAAAATTATGCATGTAGTTCACCAAAAAATAAGTTTCCAATAGCATTAGAAATAAATCATAATGGTGCTATTGAAGATATAATTTGTGAATGTGGAAATAATGTATGGTTGATTTAATAAAAATAAGCCCTCAATTAAGAGGGCAATTTTATTTCAACAGTATTAGTATTAGAATCCCATTCTACCTTATAGCCTAACATTTCACATAGTTGTCGTACTTCTACAACAGACTTCTTGTCGCTAGTAAGATACCCTTTTAGAGACTTACCATAGTATTTTATATTAGCAATACCTTCAATAGTAGGTAAGTTCTCTTTTACAGGTGCTACATATTTATGTCCTATATACTCACAATATCCCTTTACGACTGCTTCGGCATAGTCTTGCCAATGATTTAATAGTTGCTGGACATCATCTAGTTTAGAATCAGCGAATCCATATTCGATTATAACAGTGCTAACTTTCCCTGTATCACGGTGCATGAAGTAGTAATCT
>DYHK01000100.1 GCA_020724205.1 Candidatus Aenigmatarchaeum sp.
TTTACAGAATATTAAAGAGATGTTAGAAATTCCTATATTAGGGGTTGTTCCTGAAGATCCTAAGGTTCAGGAAGCACTGGCTATGAGAAATGCAGTTTATTATACTCATCCAAGAAGCAAGGTTTCTAAGAGTTATAAGAAGATAGCTGCTAGAATAATTGGAAGAAAACTTGATGAAGAGAGTTTAATGGAAAGAATTCTTGTTAATCTACATTTGAGATAAGAAATCATAATAATTCTTTTAAAGACTAGTTATAATCTTTTTTAATGAGATTTAATTATACTCTTTATCCGGAAGCAAAGCAAAAATTTGATGAATCTGGAGTTACTGAGAGAGTTAAACAAGCTTTAAAGAATCATAAAATTTCTATTCATGGAGCTACTTTTGAGAGTGATGTAAGACAATCTCTTGAAGAAATGATTGAAGACACTTTTAGTTCTCCTTTAATTGATGAGTTTTTTACAAATATTTCTAATTCTTTAGAAAATATATCTAATTTATTTTATACGATTAAAAGACCAGTAGGAGATTTAAGAGAACAAGTTTACTTAGAAGATATATTGGGAGTTATGGGTTGGTGGAATCATAATCTTTTTGGAACTGACGAAGTATTTTATTATGATAAGTTTGGCTTTGAGAGTTTAAGTGATTTTACTGGAAGCTTTACAGCTTTGGTTTACTCACAAACTAGGAATATTTCTACTTATAGAAGAGGGTATACTTGGAAGACTGAAAAAAACGGAAGAATTTTGGAGAGTGAGATCACTGGAGACAGTAATGGTGATTTAAGGATTTCTAGAATTAATATAACTCCTTACGAAACTTTTGATTTTTTAGGAAATAATATTTCTTATAGGCCTGAATTTAGCGTTGATAGGGAAGGAATTTCTCCGTACCATTCAACTGAGATGCCTCTTTTGGCAGGAATTTTAAAGTGGGTTGAACAATGTAAAATTGAAACAGAATCTTCAAAAGATAATTTTAAGGGAGTAATTGAATGGGCTGAATCTTTAGATAAATTAAAAGGATCTACTAATGTAGATAGATTTTATTCTAGACAGTGTTTTGTAGCAGATAATGTACCTATCCCTTTATTTGATCCTAGTAATTCTAAAGTTTGGTCTTCAAGAAATTTGGGAACAGTTGGATCCTACACATATGGATTATATCTTGGAAGTAACAGTGAACTTCTACTAGTTACTCAACCAGATAGAGATCAAAAATTAAGAGGAATAGCTGCTACTTTTTATCCTGACGAAGCAGATCACTTAATAAAAGGTCTTTTATACCAATGCGCTAATTTACTAGGAAGGACTTCTTTAGTTCAACTAAAAGATTTAATAGAGTATAGGTTTTCTCAACAATATAAGGATGATCAACAAAGATTTAAGTAATTACCTTATTCTGCTACCTAGCTCAATGTCGGATTCTGGAGAGATTAGAATAACTTTTGATTCATTGCTATTTACTGCTGCCAGAATCATGCCTTGAGATTCTATTCCTCTCATTGTCCTAGGAGCAAGATTAACAAAAAGAATTATTTTCTTGTTTTTTAGTTTGTCTTTTGTATAATGTTTTTTCAAACCTGCACAAACTGTTCTTTGTCCAAGACCTTTTCCTAGGTTAACTGTTAGCTTATAGAGTTTGTCTGCTCCCTCTATGTCTTCAACATGGGTTATCTGTCCAACTCGTAACTCTATTTTTTCCCATTCTTTAAAATCAATTTCTGACATGTTTATAATCCCATCTATTTTACTATTTACTTTATGTTGAGGATGTTTATTAAGATTTTCTTTCTCTTCTTTTTTATTTAGTTGTATCTTATTAAATAATATTTCTGATTTTTTTATTTTAGTTACCTTTAGCGGAGATTTTATTTCTTTATAAGAGATCTTGGAATTGAAGGTTTTTGATATTTTTTCTGAGGTTTGTGGAATGAATGGCCATAATAAAATTGAAATTGTTTTTATTGAGTCTGAGAGCTCGTATAGGATTTCTTGCTTGTTCTTAGTTGTTGATTCCCAGGGTTTTTTGTCTTGAATATATAGGTTACAG
>DYHK01000101.1 GCA_020724205.1 Candidatus Aenigmatarchaeum sp.
TAATGGTTGGAAGTGGAATGGGAGCTAAGAGAGGAATCTTAGTGAGAAAGGGAGAGGCAATTCAGACAATGAAAGAAGTAAAGATAATTTTATTTGATAAGACTGGAACAATTACAAAGGGAAAACCTCAAGTAACTGATGTTTATTCAAAGGTAAAAGAAAATTACTTACTAGAAGTTGCTGGAAGTTTAGAAAAATTAAGTGAACATCCTATTGCCAGAGCAATTGTAGAGTATGCTGAAGAAAATAAAATTAAGAAGTTTAAGGAAGTAAAGGCATTTAAGATTTTAAGAGGAAGAGGAGTTGAGGGATTTATTGCTAAGAAAGAAATAATTATTGGAAATTTAACTCTAATGAAAGAGAGAAGAATAAGTGTAAAGGGATTTGAGGATAAATTAGAGGAATTTGAGTCTCAGGGAAAGACTACAATGATTGTCTCTGAATCTGGAAAGGTTCTTGGAGTTATTGGAGTTGCAGATGATGTAAAAGAGGATTCTGTTAGAGCAATTGCCTTACTGAATGCACAGGGTTACAAGACAATGATGATCACAGGAGATAATGAGAAGACTGCAAGAGCAATTGCTGAAAAGGTAGGGATAAGGGATGTAATTGCAAATGTTCTTCCTGAGGACAAAGCTAATAAAGTAGAAGAATTACAGAAAAGGACAGGAAAAATGGTATGTTTTGTAGGAGATGGAATAAATGATGCACCTGCGTTGAAGCAGAGTAATGTAGGCATTGCTATGGGAACTGGAACAGATATTGCAATTGAGGCAGGAGATATTGTGCTTGCAAAGGGCTCTTTAATAGGAGTTGTACAGGCAATTAATCTTAGTAAGTCAACATTTAAGAAAATAAAACAAAATTTATTCTGGGCTTTTGCATATAATGTTGTTGCTATTCCTATTGCAGTGGCTGGTTTAATACATCCTGTAGTTGCTGAGATTGCAATGGCTCTCTCAAGTGTTACAGTTGTTACAAATGCTAATCTATTAAGGAGGAAGAGGATATGAGCTTTAAACATTTTATTAAAGAACTTAATGGAAATAGGGTTGAAGGAGAGTTAGTTAAAACAATGTTATATGCCTTACTAACTTCTTTTGTATTCCTTGGTCTTTTATATTATTTTAAGTTTAGATTTACAGATGGGTTTTTAGTTAAGTATGGAAGTGCTTTATTCTTTTCTGCCTTAAGCTATGCCCTAATGGTTTCTATAGTTAAGCAGGTAAGAGCATATGAGAACTTTGCATGCATGTCTGGAATGATGATTGGAATGACTTCTGGAATGTTTGGTTTCTTACCAGGTTTTTTTGTAGCTTCTACTAATGGAATGTTTATTGGAGGTTTCTTTGGAGTAGCTGTTGGAATCTTCTTAGGTGTGTTAAATGGAAAGTGCTGCGGGATAATGGGAGTAATGGAAGGAATAATGGCTGGTTTTATGGGGGGACTAATGGGAGCTATGACTGCATTTATGTTGTTAAATGATAATTTACAATTAACTTCTATATTTGTATTTATTATAAGTGCTGTGATTCTAATTGGTTTGAATTATATGATTTATACTGAGACTAAGGAGAGAGAAAGAGACAAGAATAATGATCATTTTGTTCCTTTAGTTATTAATTTCATATTACTAGTTGTTACAACTTATATTGTAATATTCGGCCCAAGGAGTGCCTTATTTAATTAAATTCATAATCTATTTAAATAAAGGAAAATAACAAAAAAAATGAAAAATACAACACTGCTCGCGATTATTGTAATAGCTGTAATTGGAATTGGTGTGTTTCTTGCCTTTAATAGCAATGCAGGAGTTACTGGAAATGCAATTAGCGATGATAATGGGGATTCTGGAAATGTTCAAAAGGTAGTAATTAGTGTTAAAAATTATAATTATTATCCTCAGACTATAAGAGTTATGGCTGGAGAGCCTGTAAGTATTTCTTTAGATTCTAGTGTTGGAGGGTGCTTAAGATCATTTACTATTCCAGAGCTTGGACTTGCTAAAAACTTACCAACTCCAAAGGACACTCTTGTATTTACTCCAACT
>DYHK01000102.1 GCA_020724205.1 Candidatus Aenigmatarchaeum sp.
ACAGATTCTCCTGTTCCTCCGCCTTCCATAAAAAACCAATTAGTCACGAGTTTTTAAATATTTTTATCATCTAGCCTTGTAAAATCTCTGAAGCTTTTCATATACCTTCTTTCTTAGCTTTTCATAATCACTTCTGGAGTTTAAATTAATAAGTTTATAATCATCGATCATTTCCATATCACTTCTTCCATGGATTCTTATATTTACAACATGGACTTTCTTTTTCCTAAGTTTATCAGGTAAAAAATCAAGTCTAAGGTGAGAATGAAGGTAAGGACGATCTACAACAAACTCAATACCATCATATCTTTTTCTTCCAAGTTCATCTTTTTGATGAGCTCCATTTTCTTTAATCTCCCACCCAAGCTCCCTTACACTATTCTCAAATATTTCTTTCAATTTTCTGAAAGGAACCACTCCCTCACTTAGTCTTATAATTTCTATATTATTCTCTAAACCCATAAAAACTCAAAATTTCAGGAGTTTTAAATTTTATGAAGATCTTTACATTTAAGTAATATATCTAAAATTCATAGGTTATATGTTATTTAATATTTAATGATTAATAATCTGATGAAGTAATATAGTTTAATTAACTGTAAAATTTTTACTGGGAAAAATTTGTTATAGAGTATTTAGATAATTAAGTGTTAGTTAATTTTTAAATAAAATTAAAACCTTCTTATACCTAAATCCTCAAAACTTCCAGGCTCTATCTCAGGCTCTTTATGAACTTTAGGAGTTTCAATTCTAATATTACTTACCCTATTATAATCTCTTATTTTTCCAAGCTTATTATAAAGAATCATTAGTTTATTTTTTATCTCTGTTTTTCTATCCTCTGAAAAATTCATAGACAACATCTTTTCATAAAGCTCAATTGTCTTCCTATGCTGAAGTGACTTATCATTTTGTTTTGCCTGATTTTCATAAAAGCCAAAATACTTTCTCTCAGTCTCAACTCTCTCCATAGTATTTCCTAGTAGGTGAGCCTTAGTAAATGCCTTATCAGCCATATCAAACTTTCCAATCTTAATATATAATTCAGTTTCTCTAAGATAAAGCTCTATTTTTTCCTTGTAAGTAATAGCCATATCTGCTGCAGCACTTATATGCTTCGCAGCATCAAGATAAAAATTTCTCTCCTCATAAATTCCAGCTAGTTTCAAAAGAATAAATTTCCTTATATCCATTGAATCAGCCTCTCTTAAAAACCTATTAAGATGATCAATCTTTACAAAATCTCCCTTTCCACTCAAAGCATTCTCAACATCACTTCTTGTTAAAACCATTTTCCCTCTTTTATTATAACAACTATATTGAATATATCTTATTTATAAATATTTTTATAAAAGATTTTTAGGAAAAAAAGAATCTAAGCCAGTTCTTAAGAAGTTTGAACACTTCAATAATTATAATATCTCTCATTTGTTATTTATATATAGAAATTTAGGTTTAAAAAGATTGTTTAATACATACTTTGGTAAAGCTTATCGTGAACTCTAGAAATTAATGGATTAGGCCCCTCATTATATCCTATTTGAGTACTTCCGCTTTCAGTTGCTTGAGAAGAATCTGGATAATCATTTAATCTTAATCCAGCTCTCACAACTCTCTCTTCTTCTTCAGTCATTCTAGGGCTTAAATTAGAGACAACTGTATAATTTTTACCATTAGTCTTTACACCAACACACGCTTCATGGATAGCCCTTAATGATTTTGAATTTTTCATTTTTAGAATTTTAAATTTAGAAATTATAGTTTCTTTGCAACAAGCTCAATACAAACTCCAGCAGCTACAGTAGCTCCAGCGTCTCTTACAGCAAATCTTGCCATATGAGGATTATCTCCTTGTTTCTCAATTACGAGGTTTCCTATTGGTTTAATTCTTACTTTAGCCACATCTCCATTTTTTAAGAAGTCTGGATTTGCCTGAGCAACAGCTCCAGTCTTAGGATCATATTTTTCAATTAGCTCAATAAACTGGCAAGGCACTTGTGCAGTGTGAACATGGAATACTGGCGTGTAACCCTTAGCAATAA
>DYHK01000103.1 GCA_020724205.1 Candidatus Aenigmatarchaeum sp.
AAAGATAGCCTGAACACTCAAAAAACTTTTTTTCATTTGAGAGATTTTTTCTTACTTTATCTATTCCTGAGAATAAAACATAAAACCAGTATCCGTATTTTGTTTTTCTCGAATCAATAGAAACAGGTTTTGCAGTTATACAACCTACCTCTTTATCTTTAAGGGATTTTATTATTTCTACAAGCGCGTTATCTGAAACATGAACATCTCCATCTGTGAATATAAGAATATCATCTTTATTCTTTGAGTATAACATGCTGAGCATATTATTAAGTGCGTAGCTCTTTCCTTCGCCAGGATCAAGAAAAAAGTCGAATTTTTTATCTTTTATTTTTGATCTTAAATAATCTTCCACTTCAGGAAAGGGGTCTACAACAATTACCTTAAAGTCTTGTTTTACTTTCTGATTTAAGAAAGAGTTAACTGCTCTTTCAGTAGATTTTGGTTCGTTATATGAGGTAATAATTATGTGTATCATCTTAAATACACTCAAAAGGATAGTTAGAAGGTCTTATTATTGCCATTTTTTCTCCGTTAGATGATAGTTCTAAACGAGTTTTGCTGACTCCTTGTTTACTGCTATCTGAGACCTCTATAAATTCAATAATCCAAACCTTATCAAGTATCTTTATTTTGTCTCCTTTTTTTAGATCTTTAGCCTGTTTTTTCATTAATTAATGCAATGAAACAAACTTATAAAGTTTATTCTAGTTTATTTTTTATGGCAGGAAGGGTAGCAATTATCTTGTGTTCTGGCGGTTTAGATAGTGTAACAACTGCATACTATGTTTCTAAAAAATTAGATTACGGGAAGGTTAAAGTTCTATTTTTTAAATATGGTCAGAGATCTCTTCAATCTGAGAGAAAATTTTCTAAGATTTGTGCGAGAGATTTAAAGGCTGATTTTATTGAAATTAATCTTGATGAATTATCTAAGATTTCTAATTCTCTCATAAATAAAAAATCTTCTTGGAATAAATTGAGTGTAAAAGATTTAAAAAATACTAAACAGGAATCTCTAAATTGGTATGTTCCATGTAGAAATACTATTTTCTTAATCTATGCTCTAGCTCTAGCAGAATCCTTATTGATTTCTGGAGAAAAAGAGTGTGATATTTTTATTGGTTTTAAAAACGAGGGTAAGGACAGTTATCCTGATGCAACAAAAGGTTTTCTAGAAGTAATGAATAAAGTTCAGAAAGTGTCTATAAATAAAAATATTAAAATTCTTGCTCCCTTCATTAATTTTGATAAGGAAGATATAGTTTTTGAAGGAGTTAAGCTTGGAATAAATTATAAAAATACTTTTAGCTGCTATACTGGAAAGAACAGGCATTGCGGAAGTTGTTTAGCTTGTAGGCTGAGACAAGAAGGATTTTATTGGGCAGGAATTAAAGATCCTACAATATACAGAGAAAAGATGAGGGACTATAGGTTAGCTAAGTAATTTTTTCAAGTCTTTTGAGAGGGTTTTCCAGCGATATTTCTGAACAGAAGCTAGGGCATTCTTTCTTATGTCTTTGTCTTGTTTGTTTATGGCTTGATCAAGCTTCTTTGTAAGATCTTCTGAGTCATTTATGTCAAATAAGAGTCCGTTTTCTTTATCCTTTATTATTTCAAGACCTCCCTGAGTTTTACTTGAAATAACAAGCTTTTCACGTGCCATTGCTTCTATTAACACCTGAGGCATTGCTTCCCTAAGACTCGGTAAAACGAAAATCCTAGCTGAATCTATTTTAGCTATTTTTTGTTTTAAATCATAAATTGGATTTGAAAATATAACTCTTTTTTCCAATCCTAGTTCTGAAACTTTATTTTTTAATTTTTCTAGGTAATTGGACTCTGCTGGACCTACAATTTCAATAATGATTTTTTTATCTGCTATATTTGAAAACGCTTCAATTAGTACTTCTAGGTTTTTTATAGGTGAAATTCTTCCTAAAAATAATACTTTATTCTCTTCATTAAGCTTTTTTTGTCTGAAGAACTCCTCTGGAATTCCGTTTGGGATATAAGCTGTTTTTGATTTTTCAATTCCT
>DYHK01000104.1 GCA_020724205.1 Candidatus Aenigmatarchaeum sp.
TTATTTACTTTAGCTCAAGTAAATTCAAGGAACAAATGGCCAACGTTTGATATAAAATGGGCTCCAAACTATCTAGTTAGGAAGAGTGATTTTACAAAGAAGTATTATGATGTTATTGCTAAATTATGTAAGAGAGCTTCAAAAATAGTGGTTGCAACAGACTATGATATTGAAGGAGAAGTAATTGGTATGAATATTGTAAGGTATATTTGCAATCAGCCTGATGCAGAGAGAATGAAGTTCTCAACACTAACTGGAGTAGAAATTAAGAGAGCTTATGAAAATAGATCTCAAACTCTTGATTGGAAGCAGGGAATAGCTGGAGAGACGCGCCATTACCTAGACTGGATTTATGGAATTAATCTGTCAAGGGCAATAATGGAGGCAATAAAATCAACTGGAAAATTTAGGCTTATGTCAATTGGAAGGGTTCAGGGGCCTGCACTAAATATAATTGTAAAAAAGGAAAGAGAGATACAGAGTTTCAAGCCTGAAAAGTATTGGGATGTTTTTCTTGATGTAAGTGATAATAAAAATACTATAGAGGTAAAATATCCAAAAGATATTACAAAGGAAAAAGATTTAGAAAAATTCAAGGTATTAAATGGAAAGGAGGGTGAGGCTAAAACAGAAAAATCTCAACAGATAATCACTCCCTTAAGTCCTTTTGATCTAACAACCTTACAGACAGAGGCATATAAGTTCTATAAAATAACTCCTTCTAAAACTCTTGAGATAGCCCAGAAGTTATATCTTGCAGGAATAATTTCCTACCCAAGAACAAGCTCTCAAAAAATACCTAAAGATATTGGTTATGAAGAAATACTTAATAGACTGAAGAAGAAGTTTAGTTTTGTAAATAAGATTACAAGAAAGGAACCAATAGAAGGAAAGAAAACAGATCCTGCTCACCCGTCTATATATCCTACTGGAGAGTTTCACGAACTTGAGGAGGATGAAAGAAGAATTTATGATTTAATTGTAAGAAGATTTGTATCTTGTTTTTATTCTGATGCTGTTTTAGATAATAAGAAGATAAAAGTAAGAGTAGAAAATTTGGATTTTTATGCAAAGGGAATGGCTATTTCTGTTAAGGGATGGATGGAGGTTTATCCTTCTTTAGTTAAGGAAAAGGAGTTGCCTGATATGAATGGAAGAGTGATTGTTAAGAAGGTTAAGATAGAGGAAAAAATGACTCAACCACCTCATAGGTACACTCCTGCATCAATTTTATCAGAACTAGAGAAGAAAAATCTTGGAACTAAGGCAACAAGAGCATCAATACTAGAAACACTCTATGATAGAGGATACATTAAAGAAAAAAGTATTGAGGCAACAAGTTTAGGAATTTCTTTAATAAATACTATGGAAGGCAGCTGTCCTATAATTATTGATGAAAAGCTTACAAGAAATATTGAAATTGAACTTGATAATATAAGGGCTTCTAAAAATCCTCAAGAGAAAGAGAAAAAAATCTTAGAAGAAAATAAAAAAATAATTTATAAGATAGGTGAGGATTTTGAGAGAAATAAAAATAAAATAGGACAGGAATTGGTTAGTGCAACTGAAAAGCTTTGGGAGTCTGAAAAAAAAGCTTCTGAAATAGGCGATTGTATGGTTTGTAAGAAGGGAAGATTAGTTATAAAGTATGGAAAGAAGTTCAACAGGTATTTTGTTGCTTGCTCTTCATATCCCGAGTGTAAGACAACTTATAGTCTTCCTCCAAATTCTTTGATTAAGCCTACGGGAAAAAATTGTGAGCAGTGCGGTTTTCCAATGCTTATGTCTTTAAGAAAGGGAAAGAAACCATGGATATTTTGTTTTAATCCAGAGTGCCCTAGTAGAAAAGAAAGAGAAGAGAGAAAGAGTCAAGAGGTTCAGTGAAATTAATAATTCCAAATTAAAATTTCCTGAAGTAAATTTAAACATTTAAAGTTGTTTCTGTAATAACTTATTGATTTTAGCTACATTACCAGTTAGATTAATAAAATATAACAAGAATTTTATCATGAATATTTTAAAAAATAAAATTATCTGC